>CAZLIW010000153.1:0-5404 GCA_964559325.1 uncultured Halanaerobium sp.
ATTGGAAGCGAGCTGTTGAAAGAGCTCAGGACTGGGCACAGGAGTAAAATAGTTTAATACAGAAAAATACATTAAATCAGAATAAAATACACTTAATTACGGTTTAGGCTGGAGAAATGGAGAAAGCTCAATCCGGATAACATAGGATATCTATGTCTATCTGGTTGAGCTTTTTTTCCTCTAAATTTTTAATAAATTTAAATAATTATTAAAGCAATATAAGGAGGTAATTTAATTGAGTAATAAAAAATATGATATTATAATTGTTGGGGGAGGTGTATCCGGGTGTGCAGTTGCCTGGAAATTATCAAGATATAATTTGAATGTTTTACTATTAGAAAAAGAGCCTGATCTTGCAGCTGGTACAACAAAGGCAAATACAGCAATAATACATGCTGGATACAATGCAGATCCAAATAAATTAAAGGGACGTTTAAATGTTAAAGGAAATGTAGAGATCAAAGAAATAGCTAAAGATTTAAGTATACCTTTTAAAGAAATTGGTTCACTTGTTGTTGGAGTTAAGGGTGATGATTTAAGTATACTTGATGAACTTTTAGAAAAAGGAAAGAAAAATAAAGTTGAAGGTTTAAAGATTGTAGATAAAGAATGGCTTCGGGAAAATGAGCCACATTTAACTAAAGATGCGGAAGCAGCTTTATGGGCACCAACTGCTGGAATAACTACTCCCTGGGAATTTGCAGTTGCAATGGCTGAAAATGCTGTGGCAAATGGAGTGAAAGTAGAGCTAGAAACAGAAGTTATGGATGTATTAACAGAAGAGGATAAAGTTGTTGGTGTGAAAACGAATAAAGGTAATTTTGAGGCTGATTATGTTATAAATGCTGCTGGTTTATATGCAGATGATGTTGCCAGAATGGTTGGAATTGAAAAAATTGAAATACGCCCACGCAAAGGTGAATATTATATTTATGATAAGGCTAAAGGTTTTGATGTTAATCATGTTATTTTCCCAATACCAACACCTATCTCAAAGGGTATTGTTGTTACCAGGACAATAGAAAACAATTTATTAATTGGGCCAACTTCAGATCCGATAGATGATAAAACTGATTTATCAACAACTCCTGAAGGATTGAAGAAAGTTTATAATGGTGCTAAAAAGCTGTTCCCTAACTTAACATTAAAAGATACTATACGAGTGTTTGCAGGTTTAAGAGCTGCTGATAAAACTGAAGACTTTGTAATAGAAGCTGCTGATAATGTACATGGATTTATCAATGTGGCTGGAATTCAGTCTCCAGGTTTATCATCTGCTACTGCTATTGCTGATAGGACTCTCGATATTATAAAAGAAGAAGGGCTTAAGCTGGAAGAAAAGAAAAATGTCATAGAAAAAAGAGAAGAGCCAGTAAGATTTTACGAAATGAGCAATGAAGAGAGAGCTAAAATGGTAGAAAAAGACAAAAAATATGGAAAAATAATTTGCCGCTGTGAAACAGTTTCATATAAAGAGATACTGGATGCAATACATGGACCAATTGGTGCAAGAACAGTAAATGCTGTAAAAAGAAGAACAAGAGCAGGTGCCGGAAGATGTCAGGGCGGTTTTTGTGGTCCAAGAGTATTAGAAATTTTATCTGAAGAATTAGGAATCGATCCTACAGAAGTCAAACAGGAAGAAACTAATTCGCAAATTATTGAATATAAGATTAAAGAGCTACTTGGAAGCAAGGTGATGGATAATGTTTAAATTAAAAAAAGATGTAGTAGTAATTGGTGGAGGTCCAGCAGGACTGGCTGCAGCAGTTAAAGTTTTTGATAACGGTGTGGAAGATGTAATGATTCTAGAAAGGGATTTTGAACTGGGAGGAATTTTACCTCAGTGTATTCATAATGGTTTTGGTCTTCATCATTTTAAAGAAGAATTAACAGGGCCAGAATATGCCCAGAGGTTTATAGATGATGTTGAAGAAAGAGATATTGAAGTTAAATTAGATACCATGGTGCTGGATGTTAGTCCGGGCAGAAAAGTGTATGCTATGAACAGAGAAGATGGTTTTCTGGAAATTGAAGCTGGAACAGTTATTCTTGCTATGGGATGTAGAGAAAGAACTGCTGGTGCAATTGGAATTCCTGGCACCAGACCTGCAGGAGTATTGACAGCCGGTACAGCACAGAGATATACAAATATAGAAGGATTGCTGCCTGGCAAAAAAGTTGTAATATTGGGTTCTGGAGATATTGGATTAATCAGGGCCAGAAGAATGAGATTGGACGGAGCTGATGTAAAAGCAGTTTGCGAAATTCTTCCCTATACAGGTGGATTAACCAGAAATGTTGTTCAATGTTTACAGGATTATGATATACCACTTTTATTAAATCATACAGTAACCAGAATTGAAGGTAATGAAAGATTAGAGGCAGTAGAAATATCAGAAGTAGATGAAAACATGAAACCAATACCAGGTACTGAGGAAAGAATAGAAGCAGACACACTGCTGCTGTCTGTAGGTTTAATTCCTGAGAATGAGCTTTCTAAAAAAGCTGAAGTTGTGCTGGATGATAGAACAGGTGGGCCAATTGTCAATGAAGGTAGAGAAACTAATATTGAAGGCATCTTTGCCTGTGGTAATGTTCTGCATGTGCACGATTTAGTTGACTGGGTTACTCAGGAGGCAGAAATTGCTGGAAATTGGGCGGCTAAAAATATTAAAGGTGAAATGAAAAGAAATGATAGTAAAATAAAAGTAAATGCCGGGAAAAATGTTTCATATGTTATACCTCAAAATATTGAACTTACAGATGAAGATAGAAAGCGTATACCGCTTTATATGAGAGTATCAACTCCTCTTACTGCCTGTGAAATTAAATTATCAGCAGATGGAGAAGAACTTTATTCATTTAATGAACCATTTGCAAAACCTGGCGAGATGCTGAGTGTTCCCTTAGCACAGAAAACACTTAATGATCTTGGAAAAGTTGAAGAGATAACTGTAGATATAATTGAAAAGGAGGGAGAATAAATGAGTGAAACAAAAACTCTCACCTGTGTCGCCTGTCCCAAAGGATGTGAAGTGACAGTCGAATATGAAGGTAATGAAATTTTAGATATAAAAGGCAATGCCTGTCCTCAGGGAGCTGACTATGCAAGAGAAGAAATAATTGCGCCGACAAGAATATTACCAACAACAGTTGTTGTTAAAGATGGTGCTTTACCACTTGTACCTGTCAAAACTACAAAACCTATTCCTCTGGAAATTATTCATGATGCAATGAAAATTATAGGTGAAACCAAAATAAAGGCTCCTGTAAAAATTGGTCAGGTTATTATAGAAAATATTTTAGAAACGGGTGTTGATGTTGTAGCAACCAGAGATCTTCCCAAAAAAGTTGGGTGAGGAGGATATAATAATGAGATTAAAAGATAAGAAACTTGCAATGATGGTAGGACCTGGATATGAAGATTTAGAATTCTGGGTTGTGTATATGAGGATGGTTGAAGAAGGAGCTGAAGTAGATGTAATTGGTATGGAAAAAGGTGTAGAATATGCAAGTAAACATGGATGTCTAAAAGCTAAAGCTAATTATACAGCTGCAGAAGTTATGAATAAAGATTATGATGGAGTTTTAATTCCTGGTGGCTGGACACCGGACAAAATAAGAAGAGATAAAGATATTGTAAAGCTGGTTAAAAAGAATTATGATGATGGCAAAATAATTGGTTTAATTTGTCATGCCGGTCTTGTTGGAATCTCAGCAGGTATAGTTGATGGTAGGGCTACCGGATCCAGAGGAATTAAAGATGATATAGAAAATGCAGGAGGAAAATGGGTAGATGAACCTGCATTTAGAGATGGTAATATTGTTTGGGGAAGGGTAGTTGCAGATATCCCTGATTACTGTCGTGAACTTGTCAGAACATTAGAGAAGAAATAGCCTATCATAAATACAGCCCACTGCCCCAATATAAGGGTGGTGGGCATCAAAGAAAATATTGCCAATTGTTTGACAATTTGAAATGTTAGTGATACAATGTTCATGAAATTAAGAGGTTAAATTTATACTCAGCACACAGTTTGTTTAATCTGATTTAATATTTCAGTTTAAGGAAAACAAAAAATAAAAAAACAAAAATAGTGAAAAGGGGTGATTAGTCTTCCTCAATTTATAAGCTCATTTGTTGCAGACCTTTTAAGGAATTAATAATAAGGAGGTATAACAAATGGCTGGCTTGAATTTGGGTTTGATTTTAGGTGCATTTGGAGGAGGATTATTTGGTGCAGCGTTGGGAGCATTACCTGCTTTTATTTTTTGTGGTTTTGCGGTTCTTGCTGGTGAAGCACTTGCTCTTGCTGTTGGAGGAGGGTCTATAACTGCCGGTATTGGATTTGGAGTTCTATTTGGTCCTCATATTGCTTTTGCTGGAGGAGCTGCTGCTACAGCTTATGCAGCAAAAAAAGATCGGCTGGATGATGGTGCTAACATACTTGCCCCTTTAATGGGAATTGAAGAAAACTGGGATATTCTTCTGGTAGGTGGAATTTTTGGTGTGCTGGGATTATTAATAGAAAAGTTTTTTGCCGGAATAGGAACACCTACTGATACAATAGCACTAACAGTTGCTGTTTCTGCAATTATAAAGAGAATTTTATTTAGTGATAAAGGAGTTTTCGGAAAATATGATTCGGATAAAAGTTCATCTTTCTGGAAACCACCCAAAGATATGGCATGGCTTCCCTGGCAGATGAATTTTTCTCAGCTTTTACCTCTGGGTTTGGGTGTAGGTCTGGTTTCTGGTTATATTACGATATTAACTGGAAGTAAATTCATTATGTTTGGTATTTCTGCTGCTTCTTTAATTATACTTGAAACCAAAGGAAAAGGTCCTGTCACACACCATATAGCATTTCCAGCTGCAGCAGCAGCAATTGCAACTAATAGTGTAATTTGGGGTGGGATATTTGGTATTTTAGGTGCATTTGTAGGAGAATTTTTTGCACGGCTATTTTATGATTGGGGAGATACTCATATTGATCCACCGGCCTGTACAATAGCAGTTTTAATTACCACAGCCATGTTGTTTTTAGGATTTTCATTTTAAATGAGTTTAAGAAAGATTACAGTTAATATATTTCAATACTCCTGACATTTGTCAGGAGTATTGAAATATTGAGTTAAAAAACAGAGAAGATACAAAATTATATAAAATTAAATATTTGTACAGATATAATAATAAATGTATAATAAAGTATAGTGTATCATTAAAAATACTATAATTATGATTATACAGTAATCAGGGAGGCAGCAAATTTGAGACATCTTTCAAATTATTTTAAGAAACATCCAATAATACCATCTGTTAGAGATATAAAATATCTTGAACAGGCTATGAAAACAGAAAAAACAGGGGCACTTTGGACTTTGATCTGCCTGAGCCGGA
>CAZLIW010000154.1:0-5308 GCA_964559325.1 uncultured Halanaerobium sp.
TTCTGTTCTTCTTCATTATCTATCTCTCCTTCTGTTAGCAATTTTTTACAGCTGAAATTAAAGTTTTTCATCAGGCGGCAGTGTTTATGCATATGTTCTGGCCCCATATTCTGGCACAGGTAGTGGTTTAAAATGCGGTTGTACTGTGATATTTCTTCCGATTCTAAATATCTTTCACTTTTTTTAATTTTTATTTCAGTGGTGCTTTCAATTTCTCCCGGCTCTTCTGTCAGGACCATTATTCTGTCACCGAGGAGTACAGCTTCTCTGGTGTCATGTGTTACAAATACACCTCCAACACCTTCTTCTTCAAAAATGCGGCTTAAGAGTTTGATCAAATCAAGGCGCAGAGGAAAATCAAGATTGGAAAAAGGTTCGTCCATAAGAAGCAGCTTTGACTTAACCGCCAGTGCTCTGGCAATAGCAGCTCTCTGCTTCATACCACCACTTAATTTTTTTGGATAATAATCTTTAAATTCATAGAGGTTAACTTCTTTTAAGACCCTGTCAATGACTTTTTTCCTTTCATCACTGCTTTCAATCTGGTCTTTAAGCACAAGATCTATATTTTCGTAAGTATTAAGCCAGGGGAGAAGGCGCGGTTCCTGAAATATAAAGCCCATTTTGGAAAGGCCATTGCTGATTTTACCAGAATTAGCTTTTTCCAGATCGGCAAGAATTCTCAGCAGTGTTGACTTTCCACATCCGCTGGGGCCGAGAAAACAGACAACCTCTCCTTCATTTAAAGTAAAATTAATGTCTTTAAGCACACTTTTCCCATCATATGTTTTATTTAGATTTTCAACTTTAAGCAGCATCCGGCCACCTCATTTTTGGTATATGTATTTTCAGCACCTATATATTTATCCAACAAATGTTATCTAATATTTGTTATAATTGTTTAAATGAAAATGATTATCAATTTTATCTTATTATATATTAATTTCTTTGTCAATCACTGTGAAAGCAGGAGTTTTTACAAAAATTATTTTCTAACTGTCAAAAAGAGAGTTAATTAATTACTTGCAGACGGCCACAGGGCCTGCTAAAATGATATATAAATAAAGTTTAAGTGAATGTATTTCAATCAGGCAGTCTGGTTAAAAGTTAGATATTTAATTACTGCTTCCTGGCTGTTTTAGGTAAAATGAAAAAAATATTTAAAACAAGATTTAGATCTATCCTAAATTAGCAGGTGCTGGACCTGGTTAGATTGTATAGCTAAAAGATGGTTTAACTAAATTTATTGAATATCTGTCAAAAAATTTAAAAAAGATATCTTTACAGCACTGCAGAGAAGTAGAAGTAATAAAGCAATAATTTTAAAAGGAGATGTTTTTATGAAAGATTCTGCTTATATTTCCTGTCAGATTAATTTTTACCCACTCTATACGATGGATGTTAATGAAGAAGTAAAAGAAGTTATAGACATAATAGATAAATCCGGACTTAAATACAGCTCCAGCGATTTATCTACATCAGTATATGGATACAGCAGTGAAGTTTACTCTCTGCTGGAAGAGATAACAGAGAAAATGCAGCAGAATGATAGACTTTTTTCTATGAATATCAGTATTTCTAACAGCTGTGGCTGTAAAGTAGAGTAAAGTGTGAACCTCTCCAACTAAATCACAGCTTTAGATGGAGTTTTCTTTGGCAGGGTTTTGATAAACTGTAAATAGAGTCTCTGGTTTACAGTCACTAACTAATGAAGAAGTTGTCCAAAATTATTTTTAGAACTACAAAAAGGTATTTCGTCATAAAAGAGAGTTTTAGATTCATTTTGTTGAGATTCATATATTAAAATTTAAACGTTACTGTATCTTCCTTTTTTTGAAGTTTAATATAGAAAATTGGGTAACTCTAAGAATAAATAAATTTGGTCTGATGATCTTAAAGAAGTAGATATTGGAGGAGAGAGAAGAATTTCTAAACGAATTAGCTTTATCCGGTTAATTGATTATTAAGCAGATAAAGATTGGGTGTAAAAATGTTAGTGAGCAATTAAGTAAATAGTAAATTACAGAACTTTTAGCAGCATAGAATAAATCTATTTATTGACTTTTATATATTTACTTTAAAAACTAAAAACTGAGCAGACGAGAATTGAGGAGCTTAAAAAATGGCATTTATGACTGTATATTTTCCAATCTGGATTAAGGCCCTGCACCTGGCATGGCCGGTTATGTTAAACCACATATTTACAACTGCAATGAGGACAACCGATATGGTTCTGATGGGTTTTTTTGGACCGGCAGCTGTGGCTGCAGTAGGACTGGGTGATGTCTGGGAGAGTATTGTTCTGCAGATAGGACTCGGCCTTGGTACAGGCAGTATTTCCCTTATTTCTCAGGAAAGTGGTGTTAAATCCAGACTGGCGGAAAAAAATAAAAATATAATTTTATCCCAGGTTATGTATGTTGGTTTTTTAATTGGTATACCTTTTATTATTTTAGGCTTTCTGCTTTCAGAACAGCTTATTTCTATTCTGGGCGCTGCACCTGAGGTAGTTAAACTGGGTGCTCAGTATCTACTTATAATATTTGCTGCTGCTCCATTCCGCATAACAGGTATGATAGCAGCCAGAGCGCTTCAGGGGAGTGGAGATACTAAAACTCCGATGGTAATCGAGGTGTTTGCAAATTTTTTAAATATAGTTATTTCAGTTGTACTTGCACTTGGGATTGGACCATTTCCCGGCTTTGGTGTAATTGGAGTAGGAATAGGGACATTTGCTGCAAAGGTTGCTGCAGCTTTTATATATTTTTTCCTATTTTTAAGTTCAAAGAGTAAATTCACTATTAAAAATCCGCTAAAATACTGGGATTTTACAATTATAAGACAGCTGTTTAAGGTCAGTATGCCCAAAATAACTCAGGGGCTCTATCAGAGTTTTATTACTTTTCCGCTCAATTCACTTGTGCTGTTATTTGGTACAGAAGCGGCAGCTGCCTATCATATAGCAAGAAGAGTTTTTCAGCAGCTTATTGCTCCCATGCACCGTTCATATTATACTGTAACAACAATTATGAATGGCAGCAATCTTGGAGCAGGTCGTGTTGAGGAAAGTAAAAAAACGGTAGAGGCAATGATAATACTGACCATTGTTACGATTGGAATGTTCTCAATGGGGATTTTCTTTACTGCACCATTTCTGGTCAGGCTTTTCAGCAGTGATACAGAGACTGTCAGGTTTGCAGTGCTTTTCCTAAGGTCACTCAGTGTTGGTGGCCCGGCAATTACCTGTTATGGAGTTCTGGCAGGACATCTAAATGGTGCCGGAAATACCCGTTCATCACTTTATGGAAATCTTTTCAGCCAGACATTTTTCAAACTGGGTCTTGCTTATTTTCTGGCTGTAGTGATGGATTTTGGAATTGCAGGAATACTTATCTCTATACCAATTGATTTTCTAACAAGAGCTCTCTGGGTGGGCAGGAAATATCTCAGTGATGACTGGATAGAAGAAGCAGATGTTATGATCAAAGAGAGAAGAGTTAAAACTACAGATAGGAGTTGTTAATATTGAAAATAGATCTTGATTGTTTTCCCTGTATGATGAGGCAGCTTATTGAAGCATCTGAGATGGCCGGAGCTGATAAACATACAACACGGGAAATTATTAATTATTATGCAGATATGATTAAAGATATACCGGAAGATGCTAAAGCACCTGAAGTAAGTGCTGAACTGCAGAGATATTTAAAGAAAAAGACAGGTGATAATGACCCTTATTACAGCCTGAAGAAGAAAAATATTAAAATGGCAGAAAAATTGCTGCCGATAGTAAACAAAGAGATTGAATCTGCTGATGATCCACTTAAAGCAGCACTGCTGATGGCTGCAATGGGTAATTCCATAGATGCCGGTGTTGGCCTCAATATAGATATTGAAGAAAATATAGAGAGGGCTTTAGAACACGGATTTGCCAGAAGTGACTACAGTCTTTTTAGAGAAAAACTGGATAAGGCAGAAAATTTGCTTATAATCGCTGACAATAGTGGTGAGGCAGTTTTTGATAAAATTTTAATAAAATATCTTAAAGAACATGTAGATAACATTATTTATGCTGTAAGAAGTGTTCCGGTTTTAAATGATATAACCGAAAATGAAGCACAGCAGATAGGTATTGAAAGCAGAGCAAAGGTTGTTTCAAGTGGTGCTGAAGGGCCGGGATTGGTGCTGGAAACTGCTGATTCCGAGTTTGTGGAGATATTTGAACAGGCAGATCTTGTTTTAAGCAAAGGTCAGGGCAATCTGGAAGGATTATCTGAGGTTGAGAGAGATATTTTCTTTCTGCTTAAGGCTAAATGCCGCATGATTGCTGAGTTTCTCAATACTGAATTAAATAACTTTGTTTTTGTTTTAAATCACTGATTTTTAACTTTGTATATAACTTTTTTAAATAAATATTGAAAATTTTTAATACAGGTCAGATAATAAAAATAAAATTCAAAAAAAGGTAAAGAAAATTAACTATAAATTTTTGTTTTGGTGGAAGAAATTTACCTGAATGAAATTATATAATTTACAGACTTTATCTTACATATTGTCATATTTCTTTAGACATATTTTTTCAGGGGAGGATTAAGAATTTGGATTCTAAACTGTTAAAGAAAAAACTCAAAGCAGCTGTAATCGGCCATTTGATCGGTGATGCACTGGGAGTACCGGTTGAATTTAAAAGCCGCAAATATTTAAAAGAAAATCCAGTAAAATCCATGCAGGGGTTTGCACAGTACAATCTGCCTCCCGGCAGCTGGTCTGATGATGGTTCGTTGACCTTATGTTTACTGGAATCACTGGCTGAAAAAGGATATGATCTCAATGATCTGGCAGATAAATTTGTCAGCTGGCTTTATAAAGGGCATCTAACTCCTACTGGAGAAGCTTTTGGTGTGGGTAGGACGACAGAGACTGCTGTCTCCAGGCTTAAAAGTGGTGTCACACCTGCTGAGGCTGGCCCGGATGGAGAGAGAGATAATGGAAATGGTTCTCTAATGAGGATACTGCCTCTGGCATTTCATCTTTTAGATAAGAATCCTGCAGCAAGATTTGAAACTGTAGAAAAAGTAAGTTCACTTACACATGGACATCCAAGGGCAGTTCTGGCGTGTTACATTTATATAGATTTTTCTATCAGACTTATAAAAGGTGAAAGCATAGAAAATGCTTATCTGGAATGCTGCAGTCATGTAGAAGATTTTTTGGCAGCTGACAGATCTGGCAGATATGGAAAATATAAAGAGGAACTTAAGTTTTACCGGAGAATTATAAAAGAGGATACCGCTAAACTTAATGAAGGACA
>CAZLIW010000155.1:0-5270 GCA_964559325.1 uncultured Halanaerobium sp.
ATGGATGCAGGTGTTCCAATTAAAGCACCTGTGGCAGGAATCGCAATGGGACTTATGAAAGAAAAAGATAATATAGCTATACTTTCTGACATTCAGGGTTTTGAAGATTTTCATGGAGACATGGATTTCAAAGTAGCAGGAACTAAAGATGGTATAACTGCACTACAGATGGATATGAAGCTTAAAGGATTATCTTTTGATGTCCTGAAAAAAGCATTAGAAAAGGCTAAAGAAGGTAGAATGCATATTATGAGTAAAATGCTGGAGGTTATACCAGAACCACGTCCTGAATTATCTGAAAATGCACCTGCAATTATTACAATGAATATTGATCCGGAAAAAATTAGATTTGTTATAGGACCTGGTGGAAAGATGATTAACAAAATCATTGATGAAACTGGAGCCAGTATTGATATAGAAGATGACGGTCTGGTAAAAATCCTGACTGATAACCAGGAAGGTGGAGAGAAAGCTAAAGAAATGATTGAGCGTCTGACCAAAGAAGTTGAAGTTGGTGAAATCTATCAGGGTAAAGTTAAAAGAATTATGAACTTTGGAGCCTTTGTAGAAATTTTACCTAATAAAGAAGGTCTTGTTCACATTTCTAAACTGGCTGATCACCATGTAAAAGAGGTTGGAGATATTGTTTCTGTTGGAGATGAAATTCCTGTTAAAGTTATTGAAATAGATAATCAGGATAGAATTAATTTATCACTTAAAGATGCCAAAAAAGAACAGGAAAATAACGAATAAACAGTATAGTAACTAACTGGAGTTGAAAATTAATGATAATAGGTAAGCATGTATCTATTGCCGGTGGATTGGACAAATCAATAAAGCGGGCAGTAGATATCGGCTGTAATTCAATGCAGATATTTATTAAAAGCCCCAGGAGCTGGAAAGCAAGGGAACTAAATGAAGAGGAGATAAACAAATTTAAATCTGAAAGACAGAAATATAATTTGTCTCCTGTTGTAGTACATGCAACTTATCTAATTAATATTGCTTCTCCAAAAAAAGATCTCTGGAAAAAATCTGTGGACGGACTTATTACAGATTACAAAAGATCTGATAAGATAGGTGCTGATTACCTTGTCTTTCATCCAGGAAGCCACACCGGAGACGGTCTGGATAATGGAATTGAGCGAATAATTGATGCATTAAATACGATACTGCATACGTTAAATAGCAATACGGTAATATTACTGGAAAATATGGCAGGAACAGGAAGCAGTATTGGGGCAAGTTTTGAAGTTTTAGATAAAATTATAAAAAATGTTGAAAATAATGATAGGCTGGGTGTCTGTATTGACACCTGTCATGCATTTGCTGCTCAATATAATCTGGCTGTAAAAAATGGCCTGGAAAATATGATCTGTGATATTGAAAATAGTTTTGGCCTGGACAGGCTGAAAGTAATTCATGTTAATGATTCTAAATACAGTTTTGGAGAAAACAAAGATGAACATGCTCATATAGGTGAAGGGGAAATAGGCAAAAATGGATTTGCAAATATTATAAATCACCCTAAGTTAAAAAACATTCCATTTATTCTAGAAACTCCATGGTTTAATGATGGACCTGATGAAGATATAACCCTTCTCAAAAGCCTCAATAAAAGTCAGGAGGAATAACGGTGCAGGCCAGCTCTGAACTATTAATTAATGTTAAAGATAAAATAAAAAATGAAATAGATAATGCATCCGGAAATGAGATTTTTATAAGAGCTAAATTATCTGAAAAAAAAGCTGTAATCCAGGATTTTGAAGTGCTGGCACGTGGTAATAGTCATTCTGCTCCAGCAGTAATAAATAATCTTATGGCTGGAGAAATGATTATTCATAACCATCCATCTGGAGATTTAACACCATCAGGTGCTGATATCAGACTTGCTTCAAGAATGGCCCAGCGTGAAGTTGGATTTGCTATAATTAATAACAGTGCAGACAAAATTTATGTAGTTGTGGAAGCAGGAAAAGCAGAAAAAACAAAAAAAATAAATCCGAAAAAAATTCTATCTTTTTTTAAAAATAACAGCACACTCTCTGATAACCTAGATAATTTTTCAGAAAGAAAACAGCAGCTGGAAACAGCAGCTGAAGTTATTGATTCATTTAATAACAATAAATATTCTTTTATAGAGGCAGGTACAGGTACAGGCAAGTCTTTCGCCTATCTTATTCCTGCTCTTTTTTGGAATAAGATAAACAGCACCAGAGTTGTTGTATCTACAAATACAATTAATCTACAGGAACAGCTGATAAATAAAGACCTTGTTCTGCTGAACAGGGTTCTTCCTTTTTCTTTTAATTCTGTATTAGTAAAAGGGAGAAGTAACTATTTATGTTTAAGAAAATTCAGAAATTTTAAGAAGGATTTTAAAAATAAAAATGAAAATTCCTGTAGTGATAAATTATTTGCTCAAATTATAGACTGGAAAGATAATACCAGGAGTGGAGAAAAATCAGAAATTAAATTTTCGCTTCCTTTAGATATCTGGATGGATATTGCTTCGGAAAGTGATCTCTGCTTAAAAAGCAAATGTCCCTATTTCAGTAAATGTTTTTTTATGAATGCCCGTAAAAAAGTTTTTACAGCTGATATTTTGATTGTTAATCATCATCTGCTTCTTTCCGATGCAAGACTTAAGCAGGAAACCGGTTCAGTTGATAAAGGTATACTGCCAAATTACAGTAATCTGATTATTGATGAGGCACACAACATTGAAGAAATTGCAACAGATCATCTGGGCTATAGTGTTTATTCAGCACTTATTGAAAAATGGTTAAACAGATTAAGTGGAGAAAAAAAATCTCTGCTTTCAGTTATACGTGAAGATATTAATTTTTTTGCAGCTGATCAGGAAAAAGAAAAATTAAGAAATATGCTTGACCAAAAGATTATTCCTTTAACACAGAAAGTTAGAGATATTTATCCACAGTATTTTAATCTTCTTTCAGAACTAATTAAAGATAAAAATAAGAAAATAACTGTTGATGAAAAACTTAAAGGAAATAAAAAGTGGTTAGAAATATTTGAAAATGGGAAAAAATTATCAGGATTTATAAAAAATATTTCAGGTTATCTCCAGCTTATATATGATAAACTTTATTTAAACCTGGAGGATAATCTTGATGAAAATGAAATGAAGCTTACATCTGTAATCGCGCGATCTAAGGATCTGGTTAATAGAATAGACTTTAATTTAAATAGTGATGACAGTGATTATGTTTTTTGGATTGAATCTGGATATTATAGAGGTAAAAGTCAGCTTGTACAGCAATCAGCCCCAATAGAAGTTGGTAAATTCTTACCCAATTTACTGTGGAAAAAAATGAGAAATATAATATTCACATCAGCTACTTTAACGGTTGCCAACTCTTTTGACCACATAAAAAATAATACCGGTATTAAAAACTCTACTGAACTACAGGTTGATTCACCTTTTGATTATTCCAAACAGGCTGAATTAATAATCCCCAACAAACATCCCGAACCAGGTAAAAAAGATTTTCTAAATACTATAAAAGATAATTTATCCAGTTTGATTTTAAAAAGCAGAGGTTCTACTTTAGTTTTATTTACATCTTATAAAATGCTTGATTACTGCTACCAAAATTTAAAAGAAGAATTTAATAAAAATGGAATTAGAATTCTTTCTCAATCAGAACTGAGTAGAAAATTTATAATTGAAGAATTTAGATCATCTTTTAATACTGTTATTTTTGGAACTTCAAGTTTTTGGGAAGGAGTCGATCTGCCTGGTTCTCTGTTAAAATACCTAATAATGGTCAAACTTCCTTTTCCAGTACCGGGAGAGCCTCTTTATAAAGCTAAAGAAAAACGCCTCAGAGAAAAGGGACAAAATCCTTTTTACAATTTATCTCTACCAAAAGCAGTTATAAGATTTAAACAGGGTTTTGGCAGGCTGATCAGAACTAAAAATGATAAAGGTCTTATAATTTTATTTGATAGACGCATAATAAATAGAAAATATGGCAGAGTTTTTCTGCAGTCACTTCCCCCTGGATGTCCTACAAACGAACTATCTATTAATGAAATTTGTAAAAAAATAGACAGAAATGGAGTAAAGTCAGATGAAGGATAAATATTTTAGTACAGTATTTTTAGCATTCATTTTTTTATTAATTCTTACCTCTAATTATACTGCTGCTTCAGATTTTAAGCTTGTATATGTAGTACAGGATGGAGATACACTCTCTGAAATAGCAGAAGATTTTTCTATATCTATTAAAAAACTTAAAACATTTAATAATATGGATTCTGATACTGTTATAAAAGTGGGAGATGAACTTACAATTCCAGAGATAAAAGAAAAAAAGCAAAGCTGGAATTATAAATTTTTTTCTGATATAAAATCACCTGAAGAAAAATTGTCTTTTCAGACAAACAGCCATTTTGCTGTACGTGTTGATCCAGGTTTTAAACTGCCGGAAGTAAATATTCCTGCTGACAAAATAATTGATTATTATGTCGGTCGTGGAGATACTCTATATGATTTAGCTAGAGATTTCAGCACCAGTATTGGGGTTATCATGGCTTTAAATGACATGCAGCAGAGCAGTTTAAGAATTGGTCAAAAAATAAAATTACCTGTACATAATTTAACTCCACATCAGGTTTTAGGAAAAATGGTCAGTAAACAGGAGCTTAATCTTTTGGCACGCGCTATTTATGGTGAAGCAAGAGGTGAACCATTTATAGGACAGATTGCAGTTGGAGCTGTAATTATTAACAGGATTTTAAGCAGACAGTTTCCCAATACATTTGCAGAAGTAATTTATCAAAATGGACAGTTTTCCTGTGTATTAGATGGACAGATTAATTTAAGACCAAACAATACTGCTTTTAGAGCAGCCCGAGAGGCTCTAAATGGTAAAGATCCTACAAATGGAGCACTGTATTTCTATAATCCTAAAACAGCTGCAAATAAATCCTGGTTTAAAAACAGAAGAGTAATAGTTGATATAGGTGAACATGTTTTTACTGAATAGAGGTGATTTTTTGTCAAAAAAACTTAATATTATATTTAATACTGCAGCAGTTTTTATTTTTATAATTTTTATTATAACTACAGCTTGTTTTGCAGAAACGAATAATCAAAATACTTTTTTAAATGAATATACTTCTGAAAGATATGTACCAGTTTACAGTGTTGATACAGATAAAAATATTATCAGCATCACTGTTGATGGGGCCTGGGGAAACAGCAGCACAGAAAAGCTATTAAAAACATTTGCAAAATATGA
>CAZLIW010000156.1:0-5248 GCA_964559325.1 uncultured Halanaerobium sp.
GTTTTGGTGAGACAGTTCTTGAAGCGCACGACTCTCCACCTGTACCTCTTGGAAAAAGTGGCAAAGTTATTTCCTGGCAGGAGGATAAATTAATAGTATCACCTCCAAAAGATTATGGAACAGGAATTTCCGCTATTGAAGATGCTTATTCTTTAATAAATGCTGTAATGGAAGGCCCTTCTGAATTTATAGAAGGAGAAGCAAAAGAAAAATATTATAAAAAAATTTTTGAACTACTGGATATAGAAAATTTAGAAATTGATATTGAAAAAGTTAGCTATTTAGAGTTATTTAGAAAGATGGCATTGGCTATGAGTATTCCAGGTCTTGATCTTCAAACAACTGGAGAAATAGATGTGCCTGTTGTTATAAAGACTAAAATGGGTAAAAGCAATTCAATAATTTTTCATTATACTAATATCCTTAATCCAGCTGTTGCTGTAGTAATGGATGTTTCTGGGAGTATGGATAGTCATAGTAAGTTGGGAAGTGCTAAAAAGGCAATAAATTCATTTATTGATTCCCAAAATGAAGACTATTATGTTTCTTTAGCTGCTTATTCAACCAATGCTAAATCTGTAGTTAATCCGATATTAATTGCGGGGGGAGAAGATGAATTAAGAAATGGGATTTCTTCTTTATCAGCTGCTGGAAATACCAATATTGGAAGTGGTTTAAAAGTTGGCTTAAATCAACTTTATTCTTTAAATAATAATCTAAAAAATTCAAGAATGATTTTACTTTCAGATGGCAAACATAATACTGGTAAACTTTGGCCTGTAGTTAAAGAATGCAGTAAAAAAGAAATTAAAGTGGATACAGTAGCTTTTGGTTCAGATGCTGACTATGATACTTTATATAAAATTTCTAAAATGACAGGTGGTAGGGCTCTGAAAGCAGGAAATAAAAACTTAAGTTATATTTATCATAGAATAAGTAATCAGATTCAAAATTATTCAACTCTTTTTGCCAGTAAAGATTTTATGAAACCAGGTCAGGAACTTAATTATTTAGTTAATGTTGATTCTGGTATAGAAACTCTTAAATTTTATACCAACTGGCAGGGAAGTAAAATTTTAATGGAATTTACAGATCCAGATGGAAATAAGATTACTCCTGATAAAAATAGTGCTAAATATACAGCAGGAGAGACATATAATATTTATGAAATAGAAGCAAAACCTGGACAGTGGGAGATGAGCATTATTGGTAGAGATTTACCGGCTCAGGGAGAACAAGTTAATGTTTCTGTTTCTGGAAAGTCTTCATTTTATACTAATTTTTTAACTTTCCAGCCAGAATATTCAGCTGGTAGTGAAGTTATGATAGGAATTGAAGTAGATAAAGTAAAGGGCTTAAGCAGAATTCCATTAAATAATGTTCAGGTAAAGGCAGAGATTCATAAACCTTCAGTTGCAATTGCAAAAAAATCAGGTAATAAAATTGAAGTTAGTCTTGGCGGTTTATTTAAAGCAGCTACTCAAAAAAAAGAAGTAGAAATTACTCTTCATGATGATGGTAACCATTATGACTATAGGAAAAGTGATGGAATCTTTGCTAATGTATTTTCTGAAACAGATGAAAAAGGTCCATATCTGGTGACTGGAGTTATTGAAGGAGAATTAGAAGATGGTCAAAAAATTAAACGCCAGATTTTTGAAACTTTTCAGGTGGGTCCTATTGATGAAAATGAACTTACTACCAGTCAAATGACAGAAGAAATTTTTAAATCATTTATTCCTTTTGAATAAATAATTAAAAAAATTTTTAGATAGGTCACCTGTCTAATAATCAAAACTTGAAATTAAAAATATTAAAGCTGAGTTATATAATCTTCGAGAAGAAGAATTAGCAAATTCAATAAATATAATCAAAGATAAAATAGATAAACCACCAGACTTGTAATAAGAATATAACCCAATGACAGTAAACTTCCAGCTTTGAGGTAATCACTGCTTTTATAATTGCCTGCAGACATAAAAAATGCATTGACCTGATGAGTGGGCAGAACAAATGAATTTGAAGCAGAAACTGCAGTCAAAAGAGCAAGTCCTCTGGGATCAATTCCTACCTGTCTGCCGATAATCATTACCAGTGGAACCAGGACAACTACAGAAGCCACATTTGACATAAATAGTGTAAAGATACTGGTCAGTAGGGCTACAGCTAAAAGTATTAAAAAGACTGGACCATCCTGTAGGGGTACAATTATTAAATCCGCTAAATATCTGGCAGCACCAGTGCTTTCCACGGCTATTCCAAGAGGAATTAGCCCTGTTAGCAGAAAAACGGTTTTCCAGTCAACAGCATCATAAATTTCATTAACTTTAACTATGCCTGATAAAATTATAAGCAGAGCTCCTGTAAAAAAGGACAGTGCTAAATTAAAGCCTAAAATTATCAATAAAATAGATAGCAAGAATGATCCAATCGCTAAAAATGGTTTATTTCCTTCGGTGTTTTTAGCTGGAAGAGGTGTTAAAAGAATGAGTTCATTATCAGTCTTCAGATTTCTTATATTTTTTTGAGGTCCATAGACAACCAGTGTATCTCCCGGCTTAAGACAGATATCAGAAAAATCTTCTCCAATTTCTTTTTCTCCTCTAATTAAATAAATTGGATTAACAAAATAATTTTTCCTGACTGCAATATCTCTGATAGATTTATCTGTAAGATCAGAATGAGGTGGTATCATAAGCTCAGCAAAAGCTGTATCTTCCAGTTCACAGTGTTCTAGACAGTGGTCACATTCGTCTACTGGAGTTAAATTATAATTTTCTGCAAAAGCCTGCAGGTCAGTTTTATCTCCCATAATTATCATTTCCTGTCCGACAGCAAATCGTGTAAAACGCCAGGGAGCATATGATATATCATCATCTTCTTTTAAAGCAAGCAGGTAAAGATTATAATCTGCCCACAGTTTTGATTGTTCCAGAGTTTTATTCAAAAGATCTGATTTTTCGGATATTATATAATTATGAGTTCTGGTTGAGAGATCCCAATATTTAATCAATTTCTGCTGTTTTTCCAAAAAACCTTCTTCTTTTTTTTCAGCCGAGGGTATTAGACTGCCGCCGAATAAATAAAAATATCCAATTCCAAATAATAAAACTGCAAGACCAATTGGAAATACAGCAAATAAATTATATGGTTCTGAATTCTGCTGAAGCAAAAGATCATTTAAGATTATCAGATTTCCGGCTCCAACCATAGTCAGATTTCCGCCAAGTATAACTGCAAAACCTACCGGCATTAGTACTTTTCTTAAAGATAAATTTAAGCTTTTTGTTATCTTTCTAACAGCTGGCAGGAAAAGAGCTATAACGCCAATATTCTGCATTAAGCCGGAAAGTGCTCCTGCAGAAAGAGATAAAATTACAGTCAATTTCTTTTCATCCTTACCTGCAGCTGCTGTAAGTGGTTTGGCAATTTTTTGCATTACTCCGGACTGTTCCATTCCATAACCTGTAATCATAATGGCAATTACTGCAATAACAGCATTACTGGAAAGACCAGAAAAAGCTTCAGCAGGTGTAATAAGTCCTGTCCAGCCTAAAGTTATCATTACCAGTAATGCGGTAATATCCACTCTAAAAGCTTCTGTTATAAATAATATTATTGTAACAGCTAAAATTGTTAAAGTTAAGGCGATTTCATAATTCATATTAAAAACCCATTCCTTCAATCCATATCAGAAATATAATTATAGCAGCTGATATGGGAATAATAATTTTCCAGTGATTAACTTTAAAAAGTTCAGGCAGTGTATCAGATTTGAATTTATTCTTTTCTATAGATTTACTGTATTTTTCGTAATAAGCAGCAAAAAAGAAAGAGCCGGTTATGATTCCTAAAAGGCCGGGGATAAGAGCATCTATGCTGCCATGACCAATTGCTCCGGCAATTGTACCGGGACAGTAACCAAGCAGTGCAAATCCAACACCAAAAATTAGGCCACCTGTAATAGTACGCCTCAGTGAGCCGGATTTGGGCTTAAGTTCAATAACATTTCTGTCACTTAAGATGTGAACACCGATCATACCTACCAAAATGGCAGTTAAAATAATTTTTGCTACTGTAAAATCTTTCAGAAGAAGCTGACCAACCAGCACATTATAATCAGTTACTCCACCACGGTGAAGGAGAAATCCAAATATAATACCGGTGCTGAGACCTTTCATTAATCTGGTTTTGCTTTCCATTTATATTCACCTGCTTTCTTTAAAGCAGCAGAAATGCTGCTGCAGATCCACCGACAAAAAATGCAATAAGACTTATCCAGCTGGCAATACTTAACTGGAATGCTCCACTGATACCGTGGCCGCTTGTACAGCCGCCTGCCAGACGGGCTCCAAATCCCAGTAAAATTCCACCGGTAAAAGCAGAAAATATTCGTCCTGATATAGTTTGATTTAAAACTGATTTAAAATCTGTGACAGGTATAAAAGACAGATTGAAATCTCCGGCAAGAACTGCAGAAATAAAGCTGCCTATAACAATACCTATTACCAGCATTGTCTGCCATTCGAGCACAGGTTTGTACTTTTGATAATATTTCCAGCTGTAGACTTTGTCTCCCAAAAATAAAGCTCCCAGCCTTGCTGAACCCCTTGCATAAGTAGTAGAAGTTCCCAGCGGTTTTTTGGAAATAATAAAAGAAAACCAGCTTAAAATACCGATTAATGTGCCGACAAGATAGGGAGACCAGCTGCCAGCAGAAATTAACTGCTTCATAATTATTCAGCTCCTTTTTTTATAATATTATTTAATACTTATTACATTATTCTAGAGAATTCTTATTAAACCTGCAGTTTAAATTAAAATACTGTCAATTAATAAATATTATCTGTGGTGTTTTAAGTGAGTTATTAACCTGTTTTTTTAATTCAAACCGTGTATCTAATAATATAATTTACTTAATCACAAAAAACATAAATATTATTTGCTAATTAATGGAAGAAGCGATATAATATAAATATATGGAAAATACGAGGAAAGGCAGGTGAATTTGATGTCTGAAGATAAAATTTTAGAAACACTTGTAAGTCGATTTGATCAGCTGGACAGTAAATTTGAACAGATAGATAAAAGATTTGAACAGATAGATGAACGCTTCGAGCAAATAGATCAGCGATTTAACAACATAGAAAGTAAATTAGAAGAACATGATCAAAAATTTGAACAAATGGATAAACGATTTGACAGTGTTGAAAGCAAATTAGAGAAACATGATGATAAACTTGATAAG
>CAZLIW010000157.1:0-5247 GCA_964559325.1 uncultured Halanaerobium sp.
TTTTGATTTAATTGATTTAATAAAGAATTTTGAGGAGGAAAATGATGAATCTTAAAGAAAAAATCAGGAACATACCAGATTTTCCAGAAAAGGGTATTTTGTTTAAAGATATTACACCTCTGTTGAAAGATAAAAATGCATTTAAAGAAGCTATTGTAAAGATGGCTGATATGTTTAGCGATAAAGAAATTGACTATATAGTTGGAATTGAAGCAAGAGGTTTTATTGTGGGCACACCTTTGGCTCTGGAAATGGATAAAGGTTTTATACCGATAAGAAAACCAGGGAAACTCCCTTATGATACTTTGAATATTTCTTATGAACTCGAATATGGAAGAAATGAACTGGAAATACATAAAGATGCAGTTGATGAAGGAGATAGGATTCTTCTAATAGATGATCTGCTTGCAACAGGTGGAACAACCAAAGCTGCGGTTGAGTTAATAGAGAAGTTGGGAGGACAAATTATCGGCTGTGGATTTCTTTTAGAATTAGGAAAATTAGAGGGCCGGAAAATGTTAGAAGGTTATGATATTAGATCACTACTGATAGATTAAATTATTTATGCTGAAAAAGGGGCAATTTGAATGGAACTGGATGATCTTTTAAAGAAAATAAAAAAATATATGGATAATCCTAATATTGATTTTATAAAAAAAGCTTATAATTATGCAGCTGCAGCTCATGAGGGGCAGTATAGGGTTTCCGGAGAACCTTTTGTTGATCATCCTCTTGGTGTAGCGATAATTCTGGCTGATCTTGAACTTGATGTTGTTTCCATTGTCGCTTCTATGCTTCATGATGTTGTTGAAGATACTGAAATAAGTAGTGATGATATTGCTGATGAATTTGGCGATGAAGTTGCACATCTTGTTGATGGGGTTACCAAGCTTACAAGAATGGAATTTAAAACCAAGGAAGATCAGCAGGCAGAAAGTTTGAGAAAGATGTTTGTGGCTATGGCTGAAGATATCCGTGTTGTTCTAATAAAATTGGCCGACAGATTGCATAATATGAGAACTTTGAATTATTTAAAGAAAGAAAAAAGGATAGAAAAATCTCAAGAGACATTAGAAATATATGCACCTCTGGCACACAGACTTGGTATGTCAAGGATAAAGTGGGAACTTGAAGATCTTGCTTTTAGATATATTCAACCTGATATGTATTATGAATTATCTCAGAAAGTACAGGCAAATCGCAAACAGAGAGAAAATGATATACAGCAGGCAATAGTCACTTTAAAAGATACATTAAAAAAACAGAATGTAGATGCAGAAATTTATGGCAGGCCAAAACACCTGTACAGCATATATAATAAAATGCAGCGCAAAGAGGTTGAGTTTGATGAAATATATGATTTAACTGCTGTAAGGGTACTTGTAGAGAATGTTAGAGAATGTTATGAAGTTTTAGGTGTTATTCATGAAATATGGAAACCAATACCCGGCAGGTTTAAAGATTATATTGCCATGCCTAAGTCGAATATGTATCAGTCACTGCACACAACAGTAATTGGACCTAATGGTGATCCTCTGGAAGTGCAAATAAGAACCAATGAGATGCATAAAACTGCTGAATATGGTATTGCAGCACACTGGCGTTACAAAGAAGGTAAGGTTGGAGATGAAAAATTTGAAGAAAAATTATCCTGGCTGAGGAGACTTTTAGAATGGCAGAAAGATCTTCAGGAACCGCAGGAATTTATGGAAACACTAAAGATTGATTTATTTGAGGATGAGGTATTTGTATTTACTCCTAAGGGAGATGTAGTTTCACTTCCTAAAGGTGGTTCACCGGTAGATTTTGCCTATCATATTCATACAGAGGTTGGTCATAAGTGTGTGGGAGCTAAAGTTAATGGTAAAATAGTTCCACTCGAATACAAGCTCAACAATGGAGATATTGTTGAAGTTTTAACCTCTAAAAAAAGTAATGGGCCAAGCAGAGACTGGCTTAATTTTGTACAGACTTCAAAAGCCAGAAGCAAAATAAAACAGTGGTTTAAAAAACAGCGTAGAGATGAAGTTATACAAAAAGGAAGAGATTCTTTTGAAAAAGAATTAAAAAAGCATAATATTAAGTTAAAGGAAAAGAAAAAAGAAAAAGAATTAAAACGTATTGCCAAAGATATGGGGCGTAAAGAAGTTGATGATCTATTTGAAGAAATCGGCTACAGTAATTTGAGTCCCAAACAAATTATAACAAAACTAGATGAGTATAAACCAGAAGAAGATATTGATAAAAAGATTACACCTAAGGCTAAAAGTAAATCCTCTGTTGATAAAGGTGTTTCTGTGCGCGGTATGGAGAATATGCTGGTCAGAATGGCTAAATGCTGTAATCCTGTACCTGGCGATGATATTATCGGTTATATCACCAGAGGAAGAGGTGTATCGGTTCACCGCACCGACTGCCGTAATCTGCAGAGGCTCAAAAAAAGTGAACCTGAGCGAATTATTGAAGTTGACTGGGATCGGGGGCGAACAGAATCCTATCAGGTTGATTTAAAAATCGATGCTGTAAATAAAAGTGCCCTGTTAAATGATATAACAATGCTAATAAAAGAAGAAAAATTAAATCTGCTGTCAGTAATGGCAAGAACAAGTAAAAACAATCGTGCGATAGTAAATTTATCTTTAGAATTAAGTAGTATAGAGCATATGCATGATATAATGAAAAAAATTGAATCAATTTCCGGTGTTCTTAATGTTAACAGATCTAAACCAAGATAATAGGAGTGATTAAAAATTGCGTGCTGTAGTACAGAGAGTTAAATTTGCTTCTGTTGAAGTAGATGGAGAAATCACCGGGGAAATTGGCCCCGGTTTATTAATATTTTTAGGTGTTGGAAATAATGATAATCAGTCTGATGCTGATTATTTGATCAATAAAATTGTAAATTTAAGGATTTTTGAAGATAAGGAAGGGCAGATGAATTTATCTGCAGCAGATTTACAAAAAGATATACTGGTTGTCTCTCAATTTACTTTATTTGGGGACTGCAGAAAGGGCAGAAGGCCCAGCTTTTTTGATGCTGCTCCACCTGATGCTGCTGAAGATTTATACAACTATTTTGTTGATGAAATTAAAAATAGTACAGATTTTAAAGTTGAAACTGGTGTATTTCAGGCAATGATGGATGTTGATTTAATTAATGATGGACCTGTTACACTTCTTATTGATAGTAAAAAAACATTCTAAATAGGTGAATTAAATATGAAAATAAAAACAATGGCTTTAGGAACAATGTATACAAAATCTTATATTATATCTGATTCTCATAATAATGCATATATTATTGATCCTGGTGATGAAGGAGAAAAAATATTTTCTTTTTTGAATAAAGAAAATTTGAATCTTAAATTTATTATTAATACACATGGTCATTTTGACCACATAGGTGCAAATAGGTTTTTAAAACAAAAAACTGAGGCAGAGATAATAATTCATAAAAATGATAATGAACTTCTTATAGATCCTGCCAAAAATCTGTCAGGATATTTTTACAGTTCCAGAAAGATAACAAGCCCACCAGCTGATAAATTTATTGCAGGTGGAGACTTACTGGAATTTGATGAATTTAATTTTAAAGTTCTGCACACCCCTGGTCATACTGCAGGAGGTGTGTCACTTTACTGTTCTGAAGAAAAGGTTTTATTTTGTGGAGATACTATATTTAGTAATGGTATTGGACGAACTGATCTTCCGGGAGCAAATCCGGAATCACTAAAGAGTTCAATTGAAAATAAATTGTTAACACTGCCAGATGATACTGTAGTTTATCCAGGTCATGGAAATTATATTAAATTAAAAAGTTTTGAAAAAAATATATGGCCTTCAATGTGCAGCAATTTGACATAGAATTAGGAATAAGTTAAAATTAAAAAGAATTTAATCATCTAATGATTTAGGAGAGGAGAGTGTAGAGTTTGTTTGATACTTTACGCGAAAATAGTAGAATAATAGTTTATTTTGTTGTAGTTGCATTTGTAATTACTGGTGGATTTATGGGATATGGAGCATATTTAAATAATAATAATGCTGGTTCTGGTTCAACAGGTTCTCCTGGTGTTATAGCTGAGGTTAATGGTTCAGAAATAACTCAGCAGGAACTAATGGGAATGCTTAAGAGGCAGGCACCTCAGCAAAAGTTGAGCAATGCACAGTTTATTTCTTTTAAATATAACATTTTGAATTCTTTAATCGAAAGAGAACTAATTATGCAGCAGGCGGAAGAAATGAATATATCTCCAGTAGTTGACGATAAAGAGGTAGAAGAAGTATATAATCAAATTGTATCTCAAAATATAGATTCAGAAGAAGAATTAACAAAAGATGAACTAAATAAAGAATTTGAGAAAAAACTGGAGGAACAGGGTTATTCTGCTGCTCAGTTTAAAGATGATATTCGACTTAATTTGCAGACCAATAAAAAAATAGAGCAGACAATAAATCAAAGCCACAGCAGTGTATCTGTTTCCGAAGAAGAAATTAAAGAAATGTATAATGAAAGATATACAGAAAAAAAGGCAGAAGATAATGAAGAGCAAAAAGATGATTCAGATACTGCTGATCAGCAGTCAGATAAAGAATTAGATCAGAAAACAGAACAGGAAAATGAGAGACCAAAATATGAAGATGTTAAAGCTGAACTGAAAAAAGAAATTTTGAATCAGAAGCAGAATTCTGCATTTAACAGCTGGCTGAAAGATTTAAAAGCTGAATCCGAGATTATTATTCATGATCCAGTTTTAAATGCCTATCGGGAACTTAATAATGGTAATTATGCTTCAGCTGTAGAAAAATTCAATACTCTGGTAAAAGAAAATCCAGGGCCGGTATTTTATCAGTATTTAGCTGCATCATATAGTGGTGCTGGAAATAATGAAGAGGCAGAAAAAACTTACAATACTGCACTGGAAGAATATCCCGAGAATTTTGATCTGCGTATGAATCTGGCTAATTATTATGGACAGCAGGATAAAAGTGATGCTGCAGTTGCACAGCTCAAAAAAGCTTCTGAACTTGCAGGCAGTGATTTTATGGCTCACTATCAGCTGTTTATGCAGTTTAATAGTTTAGGTGCAGATATTTATGATGTTTGGGTACAGGATGCCAATGGTTGTAAAGTAAATTATGGAATCGTTACTCTTGAGGAACCCGATTCCGTAAAAATAGATGCTCATACAGTTACACAGCCAGCGTGCTATGGAGATGATGGTGTGGTAGAAATTACTGCAACAA
>CAZLIW010000158.1:0-5148 GCA_964559325.1 uncultured Halanaerobium sp.
ATGTAAGTGGCTCAGATATCATATGGTTTACAGAGTTTGTTGGTGTCTCACTCAGCATATATGCATCCAGTGTCAGCGCATCATTGGAAGTTGCAATAGTAACCGTTTCTGCTAAAACTCCGCTGCTAAAAGCAGTCATCATAATCACAAAAATAATAAAGATAGAAACTCGCTTAATATTAATCATCTTATTCTCTCCTTCTCTCTTCTTCTGATAAAATATTTTAATTTTGTCAATCTGAAAGATTTTATTTTCTTCATACTGCTCACTTCAAATCATTATCTTCTAAATACTAATTTACTCATTTTCTCAACAAACAACTTATTAATTGAATTCTCCAACTCTACTTATCACCCCCTAAATATAAAAATCCCTCTTTTCAAAGAAAAAAGGGATACCATCCTTGATGGATTAAATCTGCCTTCTGCTAAGACAGCCTGCTGAATTAACGATCAGCAATAACGCCGAACCCTAACAGCTTTTAACAGCCTTCAGCTTCGGAACTCCCAGGTGAGTTTTCATTATACTTTCTTCAGCAGCTCTCAGCTTATCTGCTTCTCTGTAAAAGAAAATCGTATAATTACTTTTCCTGTTCAACATTTCTCAGCTTATTAATATTTTTAATAACAATAACAAAAATAATTTGATTTGTCAATAAAAATTTCTGCAAAAAATAATCATTTATCAATTTTTTTCTACCAAAAACACGCAGTAAATTCAAAATTTATTTCCCCAGCATTTAAAACTGCTGCCAAGACTACTCCTGATAATCCACATGTCCAAGCAATTCTAAATCATTTATCAGCAGTCTAAAACGGCAGCCTAAATAGGAAGCAGATTCCTTACACATCTCCATTCTATAAAGATAGATTTCAAAATAGTCCATCACCTGACTTATAGAGGAATCATAATTAATTTTTAGAGTTATTGTTTTATTATCAGGATCAACCTCTATTTCTGAGTTTTGGATGGCAAGATTAACTCTATCATGAATAAAAGTAGAGTCTTTTTTATTTACTCTAGTCCTGTGTGCATCACTTTTGTCAGCCAGAATAAGTGCTGCTGTAATTGGACTGACTGCTTTTCCAATATCTACATCATGATTAGCAATTGCTGTAGTGATAGCTGTTATTTCTTCTAAAGGAACACCCATATTCCTGAGTTCTGTATAAACAATATTGGCTCCAGATATTCCGTGGTGCTTTCTGTTGAACATATTGCCTATATCATGCAGATATCCAGCAATTGCTCCCAGCTCCACCAGCCTATCATCATAATTTAGCTCTCTGAGAATAAATTCAGTATATTTTGAAACATAATCTACATGGCGAAATCCATGCTCAGTATATCCCTTTTCAGAAAGATAACGGTTGGCCTGTTCTATCATATGTTTAAAATCTCTGTTTTCTTTAACATCTTTTAATGTCAGCATACTCTGTACCTCCTCTTACATTTGCTCAGCTATTTATATCTTAATTTTAATAACACAGCAAAATACTATAATTATGATTATTTATCCTTTACATATATATATCTGGTTTTTTGTCGATTTACAGATAATTTTCTGAGCTGTTCGAAATTTTTCTATTTATATTGTTAATATTATAATATACAAAATATGCTGACACAAGTAATTTACAAAATAGATTGCAAATCAGGAATTGTCTCCATTCAAAATATCTCCCAGACTTCCAAGTACTGAACCTTCTCCCTTACTCTTACCACCTGTTCTGGGAATGCTTTTAATTATTCTATCTGCAAATCTGGAAAAAGGCAGACTCTGCAGATAGACTGAACCGGTACCTTTTAATGTTGCTAAAAATAGTCCTTCTCCACCAAACAGCATCGATTTCAGTTCTCCTGCCCGCTGAATATTATAATCAATACCATCTGTAAAACCAACCAGACAGCCGGTATCTACCTTCAGCATTTCTCCATTTAATTCTTTTTTGACAACTGTTCCACCTGCATGCAGAAAGGCCATTCCTTCACCGGTGAGTTTCTGCAGTATAAACCCTTCTCCTCCAAAAAGCCCTGTTCCAATTTTGCGATTAAAAGTAATATCAATTTTTGTTCCCTTAGCAGCACACAGAAAAGCATCTTTCTGACAGGTGAAATTTCCACCAGCAACCTCCGAAAGATCTAAAGTTATTATTTTACCTGGATATGGAGCTGCAAATGCAATTTTTCTTCTGTCATATGCACTGTTGCTAAAATGTGTTATAAAAAGTGATTCTCCTGTAATCATTCTTTTCCCTGCTCCAAAAATTTTACCAATAAAACCTTCATTAGGACTGCTTCCATCTCCCATTTTAGCAGCAAACTCTATTCCATCATCCATCCAGTTCATGGCTCCAGCCTCAGCAATTACTGTTTCTCCTGGATCAAGTTCTATTTCTACAACCTGCATGTCATCACCAATTAATTCATAATCAATAATATGACTCTGCATAACTATCTCCTTTCTGTAGCTTACTTTGTTAAAACAGATATAACTACATTAGAATAATTGTACTTAAATAGTTAAATTCCTTCCTTACTGCTGTATATTTTTACAAATTGTTAATTTTTGTTTTTTCCCTGTATAGTTTTAAATGCAGAATATAGAAAAACAAATAATAAAAGATATGGTAGAGAACTTCCAAGCTTTATTATCATGTTATAAAATGATTCTGCCATTGCTTTTACAGCATTCTGAACAGCCTTAACAAATCCCCATTCTTCACCAGTTATTGGTGTCGGATGGCTAATATTTATTTCCAGTGTACTAAGACTGATCTGATTTTTTAAGTAATTCATCCTTCCTTCCAAACTTTCAATTGTTCCTCTGATTCTCTCCAGTTCTCTTTCTACTTTAAGTATATCTTCCACTTTTTCAGCTCTATTAAGAAGATCTCTATAACGCTGCTCCTGTAATTTGAGATTCTTTAACCTTGCTTCAACATCTACATATTCTTCTGTAACATCGCGACTGCTGATACGGCTGGAAGTTACTTCAGCCAATAAACTAACTTCATTTATTGCAGCTGAAAAATTTTCTGAAGGAATTCTTAAATTATAATATATATTTTTTTTGTCATTACTATCTATCCAGCTTCTTGATTCAGCTATATATGCATTATATTCCTGCACAATCTTAATGATTTTTTCTTCTATATTATCCATTTTTTCTATTTCCAAATCTATAACAGCTGTCTGAATTATTTTTCTCTGCAGATCAATATTTTTTTGCTGTATTTCTTCATTAACTGATAATGTTCTGTGGTTAAGCACTGAATCAGACTCAAAATTAAAACTCTGATTTTTATATACATTTTTTGCTGTACCATTGAGATCGTATTCCGGAGTGTAATTTTGTGTATTGAAATAATGTGTAAAATTGTTTCCTCCAAAGGATAGAACAATCAAAAAAATTAATAAAGCTGCTGCAGCTGGATAAACAGTCCTCACTTTTTTTTCTGCAAAAAAATCTTTTATTCTTTTAATAATATTACTATCATTTTCTTCTTTAGATTTAGAATCTTTTTTTGCTCCTTTTATATTATTAATAATACTTTCCATTAATTCATCAGGGGCATTAATTTTTGAAAATCTTTTTAAATAATTTAAATTATTTTTTAAGTCTTCCACTTCAGCCTGACAGGAACTGCAATTTTTTAAATGTTCATCTATTTCACTAATTTCTTCTTCTCTGAGTCCTCCATCGATATACAGTGGAAGTAGTTCTTTTATTCTTTTATGATCCATTTTTATCCCCCTCCCTTAATTTAATAATATCTTCTTTTAGATATTTTCTTGCCCTGCTGATTCTTGATTTAACAGTTCCCGGTGGAATGGAAAGCATTTCAGAAATTTCCTGATAACTGAAATCTTCAATATCTCTCAGTACAATTACTTCTTTAAAATCTGTTTTCAGATTATTTATAAGCTGCATTATATTTTTTTCTGCTTCTTTTTCAAGATATAATTCTTCAGGATTATCATCATTTTCAAAATAAACCCCATTTTCCTCACTATGTTCTAAAGATACTTTATTTTTATTTATTTTCGTTTTTCGGTGTCTAAGTTGGTCCCTGCATTTATTTGCTGTAACTTTAAAAAGCCAGGTAGAAAAAGTAGATTCAAAATTAAATGAGCTCAGTTTTTTAAAAACTTTTAAAAAGACTTCCTGAGAAATATCAAGTGCATCTTCTCTATTTCCCAGCATTCTGTATGTAGTACTATATACCCGGTCCTGATAGCGTTCAATCAGCAGAGAAAAAAGTTCTATCTCACCATTATTAACTGCCTCAATTATCATTTTATCTTTTCTACTGTCCATTAATTCACCCCTTTCTATTAATTTAGACGCAGTGGAGGGTTAAAAAGTTCCTCTTTTTGAAAAAAAATTTAAAAAAGCTGAGAAAAATAAATCTCCTCAGCTTTATTATACCATTATATTTTATTTTTTATTTTACTGATGTACAAAAAGTTTATTTTCTATTTCTTCTGGAGAAATAAGCTTATCATCAAAATATATAACCAGCTGTTCTTTGGCAAGTTCAAATTGATCTACAGCATCAATACCAAGTAATTTATCTTTCAGTTCATCTCTGCTGAGTTTTGTATCGGAATAATTAAGCTTATACTGAACCATATAATCCAGTATTTCTTCAGACTGATGTCCACAGGAACAGTTTCCACAGTGTTTTTCCATATATTTTAACCCTCCTTAATAAATCAAAATTACTCCCATTATTTTTCTATACCTTTACGGGCCTGTACTCCATGTTTATAATAATGTTTAATTTCATTCATTTCTGTTACTAAATCTGCGTATTCTATAAGTTCAGGATCTGCTTTCCGTCCGGTTACAACAACCTCCACACCTTCAGCTCTTTCTTCAATTGCTTTTAATAGTTCCTGAACAGAAAATAATTTAAAATAAACAGCTATATTTGCTTCATCAAGAATAACAAGCTGATAATCTCCACTTTTTAATATACTACTTACCTCTTTTAGACCACAGCGAGCAGCCTTAATATCTTTTTCTTCAGGTTCATTAACAATAAAACAGTCAAGGCCATATTGTTTTATATCAATATTTTCTATTTTAGATAGGGTTGTTAATTCACTGTATTTCATTCCCTTAACAAACTGACCAATAA
>CAZLIW010000159.1:0-5128 GCA_964559325.1 uncultured Halanaerobium sp.
CTATAGATTCCAGATCACCCAGCTTTTTACTGTACTGATCTATAACAGATACAATTTCTTCAAATGATACCTGCTGCAGAAATGATTTGGAAAAAAGATATCTGAGCTGACTTTTCTGAAAGATAAATAATTTTTTAAGAATTTCTTCCTCAAAAGAACCAGCCAGGACAGAAAAGCTAATTACAAGCAAAACAATCATTAGAATAATCGTTAAATATATCTTCACAGTTGTTCACCTCTGCTTTCATCTACTATTATATTATATATTGCGCCTCATATCTATTATCCCTTTATTAAAATATAGAAAGTTAAACCATCTTTTTCTACTTACACTTTTTAAAAACATTTAATATTTTAAATATTATGTGGTATAATTTAAATGTAAGGAAATTTTTTGAAAATTTTAAAAGGGGGTTGATTTTTGTGAGGAAGATTTTATTAATGGCTTTAGTGCTGACTTTTCTTCTAAGCTTTACTGCTGTAGCTGAAGATGTGGTTTTAAACTATTATTCACACGCAGTTGAAAATGGGACCAGATTGGATATTATTGAAGCTTTTGAAAAAGAAAATCCCGGTATTAAAGTTAATCTGGTAGAACTATCTGCTGACACCAACAAAAAACTTCAGACTCTCAATACGATACTGCAGGCTAAGGATAATTCGATGGATGTTTTCGATTCTGATGTAACCTGGCCGCCTATTTTTGCAGCTGCTGGATGGGTGGAACCACTGGAAGATTATATTGATAAAGAAGATCTGGATGATTTTTTGCCCGGGCCAATAAATGCAGTTGATTATATGGACCACCTCTGGGGCATACCCTACAGAACAGATGCTGGAATGCTTTATTACCGCAGAGACCTGCTGGAAAAATATGACCGAAATGTTCCCGAAACGTGGGATGAATTAATTGAAACCTCTCTATATATTATGGAGAGAGAAGAAAATGTAAAGGGACATGCAGGTTCCTGGGCCCAGTATGAAGGCCTGACATGTAATTTAATGGAATTTGTCTGGAGCTATGGAGGCAGAGTATTTGATGAAGATGGCAATGTTGTCTATAACTCACCAGAAACAGTTGCAGCCGTAAAAACCATGACAGATATGATTAGAAAACATGAGATTATGCCTGATGGTATTGTCAACTTCCACAGTGGTGATGCCAGGGCTCCATTTTTCTCCGGTAAATTAATATTTCTACGCGACTGGCCGAGTGGATGGAGAAGTGCACAGGATCCAGAAAAATCTGATGTTGTAGGCAAAGTAGGTATCGCACCTCTGCCCAAAGGAGATCCAAAGGAAAGAAGTTATTCTACTCTTGGCGGATGGCAGATTATGGTTTCTAAATATTCCGGAAATAAAGAAGAAGCAATTAAATTTGCTAAGTTCAGGGCCAGCCATAAAGCGCAAAAAATGGCTGCTTTAGGCTTAAGTCACATACCGGCAAGACACTCCTTATATGAAGATAAAGATATATTGGAGTTTATGCCATTTCTAGAAGAAATGTATCCTGCTATTGTAAACTCCTATCCAAGACCTAAATCTCCATATTATGCTGAAATATCCAATGTGCTCCAGGTGGAAACTCAAAATGCTTTTGTTGGAAATAAAACTCCAGAAGAAGCAGTTGCTGATGCCGAAGAAAAGATTAAGAAGATTGCAAGATAACTGCTCCAACAGCAGTTAAAATACTAAAAGGGTCATCATTTTGATGGCCCTCTAACTTATATTTCAAATTTTTTCAATAAAATTTTTATTATAGACTTTGTTATAATACTATCATTACCATTCTTTTAGTAAGCCTCTCCTTTTAAATCAAAGTAAAGATTTAGAGGAAATTTCATTTTAACATTTTTTATAAATTTGAACAATGGAGGGGATGATCTATTAATGAAAATCAGAGCAAAAGAAAAAATGGGTTATATATTCTTGATTCCTTCTCTTATATTAATAGCTGTTCTGGTTCTTTATCCTGTCTTCGAAACAATAAGACTAAGCTTTTTTAATTACCGCATCCAGACAATGGCTCTTGGGGAAACATTTATAGGTTTAGACAATTTTAAACATATTTTATCTGATTCCGAATTTTTTACTTCACTCAAATTTACTCTGGTTTTTACTGTGGTGGCAGTCAGCCTGGAAACTATTATTGGTATGTTATTTGCGCTTATCATGAATCAAAAAATACCCGGTCAGGGAATAATAAGAACTGCTGTTTTAGTCCCCTGGGCTATACCAACAATTATTTCTGGACTAATGTGGAAATTTATGTACAGTCAGCAGTATGGAGTTATAAATTACATTTTAAAAACTCTGAAGATAATTACTAAAGATCTACCCTGGCTGAGTGACGCTCAGCTTGCTGTTGTAGCAACTATAATAGCTGATGTATGGAAAACAACTCCCTATATGTCTCTACTTATTTTATCAGGGCTGCAGACTATACCTCCTCAGATGTACGAAGCTGCTGCTATAGATGGAGCCAGCCGTATTCAGCGATTTTTTCATATTACAATACCTTTAATAAAACCGGTTTTAGCAGTGGCTATACTTTTTAGAACTCTTGCAACTTTTAGAATTTATGCTCTTATATCTGTTTTAACAAGTGGTGGACCGGCAAATGCAACTCAAAGTCTTTCTCTATATACTATCAAAACTTATTTCAACTATGGTAATTTAGGTTATGGAGCAGCACTTGCCACTGTGACTTTTATGATATCACTTATAATCAGCATGTTCTTCCTTGACTCACTAAAAAGAAAACTGGAGAGGTGATCTAAATGCACAAATCATTAAAAAATTATTTAAAAAAATTCGGCTATCTTATATTTTTTATATTTTTTGTCAGCTCAATAGCCTTTCCATTTTTTTGGCAGCTGATTAATTCTTTCAAAACCCAGCGGGACCTTTTTAGTGTGCCACCAACATTCTGGCCTCAGACATGGACTCTGCAGAATTATATTCAGGCATTCACAAGACAGCCATTTCTGCTTTATATAAAAAACAGTTTTGTAGTTGCTTCTATGAGCACATTTATTGCAATTGTAGTAGGCAGTCTGGCCAGCTATTCTATCTCCCGCACAAAAATAAAATTCAAAAAGTTATATCTGATAATTCTCTTAAGTATTACACTACTACCACCTATAACAATAGTAAATCCAATTTATATGCTTATGAGGTCACTGAATCTTTTAAATACATATTTAGGACTGGCAATTGTCAATATTGTTTTTGCCCTTCCTCTTGCCGTCTGGTTTTTGTCCAGTTTTTTCGACACTATACCAGAAGAACTGGAAGAAAGTGCTTTAATTGATGGAGCAACAATTTTTCAGGCATTTTATAAAATAATTCTGCCACTTGTTGCACCTGGAATATTTACTGTCAGTATTCTGGTGTTTATAGCCGCCTGGAATCAGTATCTTTTTGCACAAATATTAAATCCCCTCAAAATTAGGAGGACTATAACAGTCGGTATAACACTTTATCAGACAGATTATACTGTACCCTGGGGTACTATTTCTGCTGCTTCAATTATAGTTACAGTACCACTGATTATTATGGTCTTAATTTTACAGAGAAAAATAATATCTGGTCTGCTCGAAGGTGGGGTAAAAGGTTAAATCACTTAAAATTAATTCTCTGCTGATTATTTCTGTTCAACTTCAGTTACACATTCGGTTTTTATTTCCCCAACCAATTTTTCCAGGGCTCCAATAACATGTGGTCTAATATCTCCACCTATCAGGACATACATTATATCATCACCAAGTTCAAGCTGACCTTCATTCAGCCAGACTCTGACATGAAAAATACCATCCATCTGATAGGTTTCTTTTACGGCTTTATCAACTTTTTCTTTATCAAAAGAAAATTCCATCCCTTTTACTCTGGAACCATCATCAATTCCCTGGCGCACTTCTGCTCTGGGGGTTTCTCTTACAATACCATTGTGAACTAAATACATCCCCTCTTTTTTGGACTCAGGATCACTTTTTGCTTCTTTGAGCCATCTGTCAATAGATGGCGGCTGTTTTTTAGATTTCATAATATATATACACTCCCTTTAAATTTTTTTTAAAAAAATTTCTTTTCTTTATCAGCTGATTTTAAATTTTTTTCAGTAATTTTAATCATAACCTCGGTCGAACTAAATAAAATCTGCATATATTATCAGTTATTCCAGGTAATACAGCTTTTTAATCTCTGTCTGCAGCTCTTATCGATAATTTTCTATATTTTTGCTGTGTAATTTTTTAAAATTACTTTTCAGCAAATATATATCAATCAGAGTTTGGATTTACAAAAGAACAGGGAAGATCAACACAGCATTTCCCACAGGCATCTGTCAGGCCCATTTCTGAATGAAGCCTGTCATTTTCCAGCAGTAAACTATAGCATTTATGTCTGTCAAAAGAATCTGCAGAAAGAGAATTATTGACACATCTCTCAGCACAAACAGAACAGCTGCCTCCTGCTTTATTTAAACAGTTTTCCTTTTCACTTCGCTTTGATGCTTCAATTTCTAAGTTAGTAATTATACTTCCCACTCGGCCACAGCAGCCTTTTTCTGTTATCAGCATATTATTTATGCCAAAAGTTCCAATTCCTGCAATATAGGCAGCATGGCGGTGTGACCAGTCACTTTTCAAACTTTCTTCATCAAAGTTATGTGTTGCAGGGATAAGGCCAGCATTATAATTCATTTTTTCTAATTCTTTTTTAATATATTGGTTCAACTCATCAATAAGAGCATTTGTCTCAACATAGGCTCTGGCCCACTCTCTGGAGCTGTATTTTCCCTCAATATTTGATTCTGCCACCCACTCTGCAAAAGGAATAAAAAAACATATAACAGTTCTGGCCTCTTTGAGAAAATCAGCTGGCAGTGCATGTGTCGGCCTAACTACATCCTTCAGCTGCAAAAAAAGTCCATCATCAGCATCTGCAAATTTAACCACAGCTTCTTTCCACTCTGTTTTAATATCATCTCTCTGCTCATAATTTTTTATATAATCACAGATCAGATCTTCTATCTTCTGTTTCAACTTAACCACCTTGTATAATGAACATAGAGAAGAACATTATACATTCCCTTTCTTTAAAAATAGTATTATAATTTAATTAGATG
>CAZLIW010000160.1:0-5103 GCA_964559325.1 uncultured Halanaerobium sp.
TTATTTATATCAATAGGAATAACTCCAGCAGTTTGAGCACCATCCAAAAGAATTAATATATCTTTATCATCAATTATTTTAACAATGCGGTCTATATCAGCTGCTGTCCCAGTTACATTGGAAGCATGAGAAACTACAACAAGCCTGGTGTTTTTTTGAATTGAAGACTGAAATTCTTTATAATCTATCTCTCCGCTTTTTTTATCAAGAGAGACAAAGCTAATTTCAATCCCAATATCCTCTTTTAACCTCTGAAGAGGACGTATTACTGAATTATGTTCCATATTAGTAATAATAACATGGTCTCCAGCATTTAGGACTCCTTTTATAACTGTATTCAAAGATTCTGTTGAACCAGAATTAAAAACAAGATGATCTGAATTTTCTATCGAAAAAAATTCAGCAGTCTTTTCTCTAATATCATAAACAGTTCTGGCGGTATCCACAACCTCTGATGCACCAGATCTTCCAGGATTCATCCCCATATTTCTGAAAAATCTGTCCATAGAATTGTATACTCTTTCCGGTTTTGGCCAGGTAGTTGCCGCATTGTTAAAATATATCATTTATTCAATAAAACCTGCCTTTCTAAGAATTGATTTGGCAGAATCAAGATCCTCTTCTGCTACAAGTATAACAGGACCTGTACATCCCATTCCTGTTTCTGCATAGATATCTTCTTTCCAGAGGCTTTCTTTTGCGGACTCAATCTCCAGAATATCTATTCCTGCAATTTCTTCTCCGGTTACTTTCTTTTCTGGAGCTGAAACAGCTTCAGAGCCGCCGGATTCACTTCTGCTTTCTTTAAGCTCAGAAATTATATCTTTAAGTCCTGACTTTTCAGCAAGTTTTATCTCTTCTTTAATAATATCTAAAAGATTTCCTCTGCTTACTTCAGCCATAAACCTGATCGCATTTGCAATTACAGGAGCACCTGAAGCTCTAGAAATAATACCGACCAGCCTGTCAAAATTACTTCCTACACCTGGTCCATATCCATAGCCTATTGCTTCATACTGACCGCCAGTATTAAATGCAGAAAACACTTTCATCAGCATATTACCTGTTAGAGTATCTGTCACCATAACATCCGGTACACCAAGAAGCAAATCATTACCTCTCATAACCACACCACCATCTGCACGAACTGAGGTTGCAAATTTAAAGTTATAACCATTATCCTGCAATTTGCGCAGATTTTTCTCTACAAGTCTTGCTCCTTCAACATTTAAAATTCCCACTGTAGGTTCTTTTATTCCTAGTGATTTTGCTGCTGCAATACCATAAATAGTATTTTTGATCATTGAGGGTACCCGATCGATATCAGTAGTACCTGTAGTTGTAGCAATCAGCATCTCTTCACCTTTACCTGGAGTTACAACACGACCAACAGTAGAGACTCCCATGGGAAAGTTATAATGAAGTGTTACTGCAGCATCCAGTTCATTGTTTTTCAGCATTTCATCCATAATATCATGAGCATCTGCCAGACAGCTGCATTTACTACTGCCACAGCCGATTAGTTCCACTTCCAAATCACTGTAATTTTTTTCAGCAATTTCAGCTGCTTTTTTAATTTCATCAACACCATGTTCACTGTCTAAAACTGTGAGTCCAATTTTCTTTTTATCACCGAATTTACCAGACTCAATTGCAGAAGCTAGATCATTAAATACATCAGCAACTTTCTTTTTTAAGTTATCTGCCATTTTATCCACCTCACTCGGTCTCGCCGAGAAGATTTTCTGCCATCTGGCGCATAGCACCGGCGATCATATTTTTAATTTCTTTATCACTTACTTCTCTTTTTTCTTCTGCAGTTCCTTTGTTTTTCTCCATTACAAATGAAACTCCATCAAACTGATTGGTCATTCTCCCCAAAAAGAGACTACCTTTACCAATAATCATTGCTTTATCTATCATGTCTTTTTCCATCATTTCTGCTGCAGGACCTAAAAAAGGCACTCCAGAAGGTATATGGCCCTGTGTTGGGGCAAAACCGGGCATACCATGTCCTTTAACAAATTCCATTAGCTCTTTTCTTTCAAGATCTCCCCGTTTTACTCCTAAAGCTGCAATCATTTTGTAATTTGATTCTGGAACATTACCCGCTCCTGCTGGTTTTGTAATTTCAGGATTCTGCATTTCCACTGAATATTTATCAATATCCTTAATAGAAAGATCATTCTTATCAAGTGGTTCAGTTACCAGTGAGCTGATTACTGCCTGAGGAGATGATCCTGTTCCCACCTTATGGCGGCCTATAATATCTGTTCTAATTACAGGACTAACTCCATCATTTTTAGATACCAATACTGCAAATCCACCTAATGTATCTTCAAGAATTGGCATATCTTTTTTGACATGATCTTTACCATTCATACCAAGTTTTGCCACTGAACCACCGGCTGCAACTATTACATTGTCATAAACTCCTGATTTAACTAAAGCTGCAGCATTTACAAGTGCATGTGCTGGAGCAGCACAGAAACTTCTGAGGTCAGATCCATTGGCATTTACACAGCCTGCCATTTCTGCAATCGCTTTGGCAAAGTTTCCGCCACCGCGCTGATTGATATCTCCACATGCCTCTTCTGAACATTCTATCAGGTAATCTATTTCTTCCATATCTATATCATGTTTTAAAGCCAGATTTTTAACTGCCAGTACTGCAGAGGCTTTCCCAACAAGATTTTCTAATATAACATGTGAACTTAAATTAATATCTGTCTCATGTGCCTGTTTTACACAGCCAATAAGATCTCCATCCAGATAAAGTGGTTCTGCATGAGCGGCTGTTAACTTTTCTATATCTGCCAGATCTTCTCCTTCTCCTATATCCAAATCCATTTCTTTTAAGATAGGATGATCTGCCGCTATTTTTTCTGCTTTTTTACTGAAATCGCTGCTTAACTTAACAAGATCAAAGACATCAACATGTTTCAACATAAGATAAAATTCTTTTTCCGGCATTATTTCACCCAAACTGCCGAATCTATCTGCATCAAGCAGGTTCTCCTCGTTATACCACGGTGTATCTATCTCATTTAATTTATCAGGCAGGATATTACCAATATATGCCTGATTAGGTGCATATCCCACTACCTCTTCAAAACTTCTTAAATGGCTGTCTATCTTTTTCAAATATTCATCATCAGGGTTTTTAGCTCTAGTAGTAGTCTGAGTTGACCCTGCTTCTTTCAAAATATCTGGTGTGTGAACCAATATATAACTTGAACCTTTTAAAACTGGAAATTCCATTATTTAGTCACCTCCGAATATATTCGCAAAAAGAATCTCCCTCCAAATAAATGGAAAGAGATTTTAATCTATTATAGTCTCTCTTCAAGTTCTTTTTTAATATCTTCTGCTTCCAGGTCTTCTCCACTTAAATGTTCAACTTTTTCTCCATCTTCATAAAAAACAATAGAAGGTAGACCCAGTACTTTTTGACCGATTGCAAGACGTCTGTTTCCTTTTATATTTAATTTAGCAAATTTAAAGTCATCTTTATACTCTTCTGACAGTTCTTCTACATCAGGCATTATCTCCAGACACCTATCACAGCTATCACTCCAGAAATCTACCACTACTTTACCTTCACTATTTAATACTTCATCTTCAAAATTATCTTTTGTAAGTTCTAACATTTGTAACCCCCCTGTTTTTTTACAGTACTGACTTAATTTTTTCTTGATCAGGATTGACCAATTTTTCGGCTACTTCTCCATCTTTAAGCTTAAGTAATGTCGGTATTTCTTCTATATCATATCTATCTGAGATAAGTCTGTTTTTATATGTGTCTATCTTTAAAAATTTGTATCCTTTATCTTCAAGCTCCATATTTTCAAGTTCTGATACCATATCCATACTGTTCTGGTCTGTCACACTCCAGAAAACTACTACTGCCGGTCTATCTGCATTAACAACATTATTGTGCCAGTATTCTTCTTCTTCTATATATCCCTGTGCCATTACTGCAGCTGTTGCTCCATCTCCAGCAGCTGTTATTACCTGTCTTACTACCTTATTTCTTACATCTCCCACTGCATAAACACCAGGACTGGATGTTTCCATATTATCATTTGTCTTCACATCGCCGTGTTCTGTTAATTCTACAGTATTTTTTAAGAAATCTGTGTTTGGTACACGTCCTACAAAGAAAAAGACTCCATTACATTCCAGTTCTTCTTTTTCACCTGTCTTTATGTTTTTAACCACTGCTTTTTCTACTATTCCATCACCTTTTATTTCTTCCAATACTGAGTTCCAGACAAAGTCTATCTTATCATTATCCATTGCTTTCTCCTGCAGTATTTTTTCTGCATCCATTACACCTTCATCATGAATTACAACCATAGTAATCTTATTGACAAATTTAGTTAGGTAAATAGATTCTTCCACAGCTGAATTCCCATTTCCTACAACCACGATATCCAAATCAGTAAAAAGATCAGCATCACATGTTGCACAATATGATACTCCTTTACCTTTAAATTCTTCTTCTCCTTTAACACCCAGTTTGCGAGGTTCAGCACCTGTCGCTATTATTACACTTTTTGCTTTATATTCTTCGCCCTTTTTTGTTTTAACTGTTTTATTAAGTCCATTTACATTTAATTCTGTAACTTCACCGCGTTTGAATTCTGTACCGAATTTTTCTGCATGTGTGCGGAAATTTTCCATCAGTTCAGAAGCGGTTGTTTCTGGTACACCAGGATAGTTTTCCATATCATGATATGTTGATGGTTGACCACCGGTTTTTCTTTTTACTTCCAAGACAAGTGTATTAAGACGGGATCTGGATCCATAAATGGCTGATGCCATTCCTGCTGGACCCCCTCCCAGTACTATCAAATCATATTCCTGACTCATTTTGTTTTCCTCCTATAAGATTTTATATAATATTAACAAAACCCCTACAGTTTTGTATTAATATTCACAAAACCCCTACATTAAAAAGTATATTAAATTAAATTATCAAAGTCAATTGATTTCTGTAATTCTTGCAATTTTTTCTAAGTTATTGTATCCTTGAGGTGGTATATACAGTCCATAAACAAATTATTAAAGGAAGTGTTTGGTATTTATGATCGACTTCAA
>CAZLIW010000161.1:0-5102 GCA_964559325.1 uncultured Halanaerobium sp.
AATAATATATTAAAAATTATTTCAAGATAAGATAATTCGGTAATTTGAAATGATTAAATAAAACTATATATAAATGTGTAAAAATTATTTTCAATCATAATTTTAAGTACTAAAATCTACAATGTTTGTTTTTATAGAATCCAAATAGAATCAAAACTGGTTTAGATAATTAAAAATATATAATTTTTTCAAACTGCTTGACTTAAAGAATAATTTCTGTTATAGTTAAATCAAATAAAAAAAGAGGTCCTTTTAAATTAGTCCAGAGAGGCTAGTAAGGGAAAGAGATAGAATTGTACCTTCTTACTGGCTGTAAGAAGGTTTTTTTATGCAGAAACTGCTGCAGGACCTTGTAGAAAGGAGATAGCATTCTGAATGGAAGAAGGAATGAAGCTTAAAAAGGAAATAATCGATTCATCCGGTATGGATAGAGCTATAACCAGAATTGCTCATGAAATACTTGAAAAAAATAAAGGAACAGATAACCTTGTTTTGATCGGAATTAGGACAAGAGGTGTTCCTCTGGCACAGAGACTTGCCCGGAAAATTGAAGAGATAGAAGATGTTGAAGTAAAGACAGGAACATTAGATATAACACTTTACAGAGATGATCTTTCTACTGTATCTCAGCAGCCGATTGTTCACAGAACAGAGATTCCGTTTGACATCAGCAATAAAAAAGTTGTACTTGTAGATGATGTTCTTTTTACTGGAAGAACTGTTAGAGCCGCACTGGATGCATTAATAGATCTGGGTAGACCAAGACAGATACAGCTGGCCATTATAGTTGACCGCGGCCACAGAGAACTTCCTATTAGAGCAGATTTTGTCGGCAAAAATTTACCCACATCACTTTCGGAAGTTGTTAGTGTAAATCTTAAAGAAGTAGATGGAGAAGATTCCATTTTATTATTAGAAAAAGAATAAATAAGCCCTTTAAATCGGTCCAGAGAGGCTGATAAGGAACTCTCAGGTTTTTATACCTCTAGAGAGTAGTTAACTTCTTATCAGCTGTCTGGTGAGAAGTTTTTTTATATTAATAAGGAGGTATAAGATGAATTTAATAAAACAGACACAGGAAAACCTTGCAAATCTTAATGAAGATGGTATTAATAATAATGAAAGATTTATTCTCGCCTTACAGCATATGTTTGCAATGTTCGGTTCTACGGTTCTGGTTCCATCACTGACAGGTTTAAGTCCGGCAGTGGCATTATTTACATCAGGACTTGGTACACTTATTTTCCACTTTATAACAGGTGGTAAAGTTCCCGCTTATCTCGGTTCTTCATTTGCATTTATTGCACCAATAATAGCTGCTAAAAGTCAGTTTGGAACAGATGGAGCAATGCTCGGTATTATAACTGTTGGTATAGTTTATTCAATTATGTCTATAGTTATAAAATATGTAGGTACAGACTTTTTCCGCAAACTGCTTCCCCCGGTTGTTGTTGGCCCTGTAATTATCACGATAGGTTTAGGGCTGGCCCCAGTAGCAAAAGATATGGCTTCAGAACATCTTTTAACAGCATTTGTAACTCTTTCCATAGCTGTAGCCATAAGTGTTTTTGCAAAAGGAATAGTAAAAGTTATTCCAATACTTTTAGGAATAATAGGAGGATACATATTTGCAGCATTTATGGGACTGGTTGATTTTACTCCGGTGATGGAAGCATCCTGGATAGCATTCCCAAAATTTGCACTTCCTCAGATAAGTGGAAATTTAAAGGCTATTACGCTTATAGCTCCAATAGCACTGGTGACAATGGTAGAGCACTTAGGAGATGTACTGGCAATAAGTAGTACCACTAAAAATGATTTTATAGAAGATCCCGGACTGCATAAAACACTGCTCGGAGACGGTATTGCAACACTGATGGCCGGTCTTTTTGGCGGCCCACCAAATACAACCTATGGAGAAAATGTAGGAGTACTGGCAATAACAAAAGTTTATAACCCTTTTATAATACAGATGACAGCAGTAATAGTAATTTTGAGCAGTTTTGTTCAGAAGCTTGGAGTAATGATTAGAACAATACCTGTTCCAGTAATGGGAGGAATAGTGTTCCTGCTCTTTGGAATGATAGCTTCAATAGGGCTGAGAACCCTTGTAGAAAACCAGGTAGATCTTTCCAAAAACAGAAATCTTGTCATAGTATCTGTAACACTTCTTGTAGGTATAAGCAATTTAACTATTTCTATCGCAGGACTGGATTTTGCCGGTATGGGTCTTGCCGCACTGGTCGGTATAATAATGAACCTCATACTGCCTGATATAGATAATAAAAATGCTGGAGAAGAAGAAATTGAAAAAGAAAATTTAAAAGTAAAATCTGAATTGAGTTATGAAGCAAATTAATTATGCAGGGCCGCTGATGCGGTCCTTTTTTTGAATAAAATTTTAGGGAGGTTATGAAATGACACTGGCCAAAAAAGATTTTTTGGGTCTTTATGATACTGAAGCAGAAGAAATTGGAGAGATATTAAATACTGCCAGGGCAATGAAGGATATTTTAACAAGATCAGTAAAAAAAGTTCCCACTCTCAGAGGAAAAACTGTAATAAATCTTTTTTATGAGCCGAGCACCAGAACAAAATTTTCTTTTAATCTGGCTGCCAAAAGGCTCAGTGCAGATGTAATGAGTATTTCCAAATCAACCAGCAGTATAACAAAAGGAGAAAGTCTGCTGGATACTGCTAAAACGATGGAAGTTATGGGATCAGATGTTGTGGTTGTTCGCCACAGCAGCCCGGGAGCAGCTAAATTTCTGGCAGAAAATATTAGTGCTGCTGTATTAAATGCAGGAGATGGAGCTCATTCTCATCCTACACAGGCACTGCTGGATATGTATACTATTAGAGAAAAACTGGGAAAGCTTGCCGGGTTGAAGGTACTAATTGTAGGAGATATTGCTCACAGCAGGGTTGCAAGGTCCAATATCTGGGGTCTAAAGAAAATGGGGGCAGATGTAAGTGTTGTTGGCCCGCTGACTTTAATTCCGGCGGAAATAGAAAAAATGGGTGTTAAGGTTTATTCAGATATGGATAAAGCTTTAAAAGGTAAAGATGTAGTAAATATTTTGAGAATACAGATGGAAAGGCAGGAAAGCGGATTATTTCCATCTATTAGAGAATACAGAGAACTGTATGGTATGAATAAAGAGAGGTTAAAAAAAGCTGGAAAAGATCTTCTTGTAATGCATCCTGGACCTATGAATAGAGGCATAGAAATTGAAAGCAGTGTTGCAGACAGCAGTCAGTCTGTTATAACAGAACAGGTAAAAAACGGTGTAGCAATTCGAATGGCTCTGCTTTATTTGCTTGCCGGGAGGGAGATGAAAAATGAAGATATTGATTAAAAATGGAAGAACCGTAGATCCTAAAAATAATCTTGATGGTAAATACGATATTTTAATTGAAGATGGAAAAATAAAAGAAATTGCAAAAGAAATAAAGATTCCAGGTTTAACTCCTGATACATCGATAGAAATAGTCAATGCAGAAGGAAGAATAATTATACCAGGTTTGATCGATATGCATACACATCTTAGAGAACCGGGATATGAAGAAAAAGAAACAATAAAAACCGGCTGTGAAGCTGCTGCTGCTGGTGGATTTACTGCGGTTACTGCAATGCCAAATTCCAATCCGGTAGCAGATAACCCTGCAGTTGTAGAACATCTTAAATTAAAGTCAGACAGTTCAGCAGTAAAAGTATATCCTGTAGGCAGTATTACCAAAAAAAGTGAAGGAAAAACATTAGCAGAAATTGGAACACTTGCCAAAACAGGAGTAAAGGCATTATCAGATGATGGTCAGCCAGTCATGAATTCGGAAATTATGAGGAGAGCCATGGAATATGCCGGGGCATTTGATTTACCCATACTAAGTCACTGTGAAGATTTAAATTTGAGCAGTGATGGAGTAATGAGTGAAGGATTTTATTCAACACTATTTGGATTAAATCCAATACCAAAAGCTTCTGAAGAAGTTATGGTGGCAAGAGATATAATACTGGCTGAAATGACCGGAATTCACCTCCACATCTGTCATATGAGTACAGAAGGAAGTCTAAGTTTAGTAAAAGATGCTCGCAAAAGAGGTGTTAATGTTACCTGTGAAGTTACTCCACACCATCTAACACTTACCGATAAAGCTGTTAAAGATTATAATACTGATACAAAAGTAAATCCACCACTCAGATCAGCAAAAGATGTTGAAGCTTTAAAACAGGCTCTTGCAGATGGAGAGATAGATGCTGTTGCAACAGACCATGCTCCACATACTTATGAAGATAAACTGGGCGAATATGATCAGGCAGCATTTGGAATTTCCGGTTTAGAAACAGCCCTGTCATTAATATATGAAAATTTTGTTAAAACAGGTTTGATAGGATGGGTTGAACTGGTGAAGCTTATGTATACAAATCCCGCCACAATATTAAGACTTAAGGCAGATGGATTGAAAGTCGGTGCATGTGCCGACATTACAGTATTTAATCCAAATAATGAGTGGACTGTAGAGAAAAGCAGATTTAAGTCAAAAGGAAAAAATACTCCTTTTGCCGGCTTTAAGCTGAGCGGCAAAAATGAAATTACCATTGTTGAAGGCAAAATCGTTTATGATGATAGAGGTGGAAAAGATGAAATATTTTATTGATAATCTGATAGAAAAAATAGAAGATAAAAAATCCAGAATATGTGTGGGGCTGGATCCACATTTAAACCTTATGCCTGAACATCTTCTGGCACCAGAAATTTTGGAAAATCTGGAATCAAACCAGGAAGAAGCAGCTGCAGCTGTACTTAAATTCAATAAAAATTTAATCGATGCAGTTGCAGATATGACGGCAGTGGTAAAACCACAGATGGCATTTTATGAAAAGATGGGATCTTATGGAATAAAATGCCTCTGGGAAACTGCAGCATATGCCAAAAGTAGAGAACTGATTGTTATCATGGACGGCAAAAAAAATGATATTGGATCTACAGCTGCTGTATATGCGGAATCATATCTGCAGGGCAAAAATATATCTGCAGATGCTTTAACAATTAATCCTTATCTGGGCAGTGATGGAATTCTTCCTTTTTTGGAAAATAAAG
>CAZLIW010000162.1:0-5100 GCA_964559325.1 uncultured Halanaerobium sp.
GTTGAGCTTAATGTGCAGACAAAATCCGCCCATTTTGATAAAGTGCTTTCCAGAAATACAGAGTTTTATCTTTTAGGTTGGTCAACAAATGGTGATGGAGCAAGTTCTTTAGAAGCACTGCTGCACACACCTGAAGGCAAATATGGACGTTTTAATCTTGGAGATTACAGTAATGAGGAATTTGATAGATTGACAGAAGAAGCTGCTAAAACACTGGATCAGGAAAAAAGACTTAAGCTTATGCAGCAGGCTGTTAAGATTGCAATGGATGATGTTGTACAGATTCCCCTGCATTTTCAGCAGCAGATATATGCTGTACAGGATTATATAGACTGGACTCCAAGACCAAATAAATATTTAAAACCTTATGAAATAGGATTTAAGTAAGATTTATTTAAAAAATTAATGTAATATAGTTGTTTTTTCCAGGGGTTTAAACCCCTGGTTTTTGATTGTAATACTTGACATTATATTATAACTTTGTTATTATATATGAAAATCAGATATTATTTAAAGCGTTGAATCAGGAAGAGTAATTATGAATTTGCTTTTAGAAGAGAGCCGGGGCAGCTGAAAACCGGCAAAGTAATTTATAATGAAAATCACCTGACAGCCGTAGAACTGAAGTTATATGTGAAAACATAATTTTAGTAAGTTCTAACGAATTTGCTGTACGTTAAAGCAGCTGGCTCTCTGATATATCAGGTAGCAAAAATTTGTAACACAAGGATGGTATCCCTTTTTCCTTAATGGAAAGGGGATTTTTTTATTTTACAGAGTTTTTTATCTTTTATGAAAGCAGATAAAATCATGTAAGAAAGGAGGCAGCGGAAATATACTAAATGTAGTTATACAGTTTTAGAAGGAAGAGAAGAAAAGATTTTAAAATTTATTGATTGAGAATATTAATAAAAATAATTTAGAGTATAGAGAAGGAGAGAATATAATTATGAATTATAAACAATTTCTGGTCTTTTTATTGACATTTCTGCTGGTTTTTACTGCTGGTGGTGCAGCTGCTGCCAAAACAATCACTGTAGCCACTTCCAATGATGCTCTGACCCTTGATCCATATATGCTTAGTGAAACTCCAACAAACTCAGTAAATTTTAATATGTTTGAAGGGCTTGTATTTTTTGATTCAGAGTTAAATATTATGCCCGGTCTGGCGAAATCCTGGGAAGCTGAAGATGATACCACCTGGGTATTTTACCTCAGAGAGGGAGTTGAGTTTCATAATGGTGAGGAAATGACCGCAGAAGATGTAAAGTTTTCTTTTGAAAGAGCAAAAAACCACCCCAAATCACAGCAGAAAAGTTCGGTTGCTGATGTGGAATCTGTATCTGTGCGTGATAAATATACTGTAGAAATTAAGACGACCTATCCTGCACCTGTATTAACCAGAAAAATCCAGTCTATTGTTATTTATAGTAAAGATTATGTTGAGGCAAACAGTGATCAGTATCTGCAGAATAATCCGGTTGGTACCGGACCATATATGCTTGAATCCTGGAATAAAGATGAAGAAATGGTTTTAACTTTTTTTGAAGATTACTGGAGAGAAAAACCGGAAGTAGATAGAGCGGTTTTAAGACCTATTTCCAATCCAGCTACCAGAGTGGCAGCACTGCTGAGTGGAGAAGTTGATGTTCTAATTGACTTGCCTGTACAGGATATGGAAAAAGTAGAAAATGCTGAAGGTGTTAATGTCATCAGCATACCTGATACAAGACTAATATTTTTGGGTATGAATTATCAGGAAGGGCCATTTGCAGATAAAAGGGTCAGACAGGCTGTTTATCATGCTATTAATGAAGATGCTATAGTTGAACATGTAATGAATGGCCATGCATATCCGGCTTCACAGCTTTCGCCAGATTTTGTTTTTGGACATGATCCGGATTTAGATAGATTAGAGTATGATCCAGAAAAGGCTAAGAAACTTCTAGCTGAAGCTGGATATCCGGATGGATTTACAGTTCAGTTTGATTCTTCCAATGATCGTTATGTTAATGATGGTCAGATTGCACAGGCTGTTGCCATACAGCTGGCCCGTGTTGGTATAAATGTTGAATTAAATGTACAGACTAAATCTGCCCATTTTGATAAAATACTGGCCAGAAATACTGATTTTTATCTACTGGGTCTTTCATCCAGTGGTGATGGCGGTAGTGCTCTTGAACTTCTTGTACACACTCCTGATGATAAATATGGAAGATTTAATCTGGGCAATTACAGCAATAAAGAAATTGATAATGTAATAGAAGAAGCAGCCAGAACAATAGATGAAGATAAACGTTTAAATCTGCTGCAGAAAGCTGCCAGAATGACAATGGAAGATGTAGGATTAATACCTCTGCATTTTCAGGAGCAGCTTTATGCAGTTAAAAATATTGTAAACTGGACTCCAAGACCTGATAAATATTTAAAACTTTATAATATAGGTTTTAAATAATACAAAATTAGTTGGATTTTAAATACAAAAAAATATAGTGAGGAAAAGGGACCATCCCAATGGCAGATGCTTTAAATTATTTATCTCTGCAAGATGATTTTTAATTATCTGAATAATTAAATTTAAGTTAAAAATATTGACAAAGAGATTATAATTTGTTATTGTTATTTAAAATATAATAAAGAATTAATTATTTAAAGCATTTGACCGGGACAATTAATTATAATCAATCTTTTACAGAGAACCAGATAGGCTGAGAACTGGTGCTGAAATTATAATTAAACTCACCTGTTAGCTGTAAAGCCGAACATCAGATATAAGTAGGTTTTGCCGGACCTGTTTACCGTTATCCAAAACAGTTTATCTAAATAGATTTTATATTTAGGTAATACTTAGTTTTGCAAGGATGGTCTCCCCTTTTTTTCCTTACAGGAAAAGGGGATTTTTTGATTTTTAATAATCTAAAATAAAATAATAGGAGGTGTTTTAATAAAGATAATAGATTGACAGAAAAACAAAAAAACAGAAATTTAGAAAAAACAAAAAAACAGAAATTTAATTTTTTATTTAAGTATTTAGTAGTTTTAAATAGTTTAGTATAAAAATAATTTTGAGTAAGTCAGCATACAATTTGCTGTTTATAATGATCGAGTATTAAAAATAAAAATTAAGTATTTAGAAGGAGAGTATGATAAAAATGAATAAACCGCGATATCTAGCAGTTCTATTTTTAGTATTAACATTAATTCTAATGGTCAGTATTGGTGTAGGAGCAGAAACAATTAGGATTGCCACTTCATCTGATGCACTAACACTTGATCCTTTAATGTTAAGCGAAACCCCAACACTTGCTGTTAATTTCAATATATTTGAAGCTCTTGTTTATCTTGATGAAAACATGGAAATTCAGCCCGGGCTTGCCAAATCATGGGAAGCAGTAGATGATACTATCTGGGTTTTTCACCTCAGAGAAGGTGTAAAGTTTCATACTGGTGAAGAGATGACAGCTGAAGATGTCAAATTTTCGATAGAGAGGGCTAAAAATCACCCAAAATCACAGTTCAAATCAATGGTTGCAGAAGTGGAAAGTATTACAGTTAAGGATAAATATACTGTAGAAATAAAAACTCCTTATCCAGCACCCATACTGCCGAGAAAACTAAAGGCAGCTCACATCTATTCTAAAAAATATGTAGAAGCGAATAGTGATCAGCATTTACAGAATAATCCGGTAGGTACCGGACCATATAAAGTGGAATCCTGGGAAAAAGATGAAGAAATGGTGCTAACTCATTTTAAAGATTACTGGAGAGGCAGTGCAGAAATCGAAAGAGCTGTTCTTAAACCTATTTCCAATCCAGCTACCAGAGTGGCTGCACTTTTAAGTGGAGAAGTTGATGTTTTATTTGATCTACCTGTTCAGGATGTAGAAAAAGTTAAAGCAGCTGAAGGAGTAAAAGTAATTACCAGACCTGATCTTCGCCTTATCTTTTTGGGAATGAACACAGAGGAAAAACCATTTTCTGATCCACGAGTACGGAAGGCAGTTTATCATTCTATAAATGAAGATGCAATAGTTGAACATGTAATGAATGGTCATGCATATCCAGCAGCACAGTTTTATCCTAATTTTGTTTTTGGATATAATCCTGATGTAGAAAGACTTTCTTATGATCCAGAAAAAGCAAGAGAACTTTTAGCTGAAGCAGGTTATCCCAATGGATTTACCATACAGCTTGATTCATCCAATGACCGTTATATTAATGATGGACAGACAGCACAGGCTGTTGCCATACAGTTAGCAAAAGTAGGCATAAATGTAGATTTAAATGTGCAGACAAAATCGGCTCATTTTGATAAAGTGCTTTCGAGAAATACAGATTTTTATCTACTGGGCTGGTCAAATACCAATGGTGATGGGAGTGGTTCTTTAGAAAGTCTTTTACACACACCTACAGACAAATATGGAAGATTCAATCTTGGTAATTACAGTAATGAAGAGCTGGATAGTGTGGTTGAAAAAGCAGCCAGAACTATTAATGAAGATGAACGCTTAAAATTAATGCAGAAGGCTGTTAAAATAGCAGCTGATGATGCTGCTCAAATACCACTTCATTTTCAGCAGCAGCTTTGTGCAGTTAAAGAAAATGTAAATTGGAATCCAAGACCTGATAAATATTTAAAAATTTACAGTATGGGATTTAAAAAATAATGATTAACCGGGGGAGAAATTTCTCCCCCGGAATAAACAATGAGTAGTTGAGGAGGGATAAATCCATGCTAGAATATATTGGTAAAAGAATGTGGCAGACTTTAATTGTTCTGGTTTTGGTTAGTATTATTGTTTTTATAATGGTAAATGCAAATGGTGATCCTGTTCAATCACTGCTTCCACCTGATGCAGAACCGTGGGCAGTAGAAGAATTGAGAACATCTCTTGGTCTTGATAAACCACTTTATGTTCAGTATTTTATGTTTGTAAAAAACGCATTGCAGGGTGATATGGGGATTTCTTATTATCAGCAGACACCAGCTTTAAACCTTGTGTTGGAAAGACTTCCCAAAACAGTGGAGCTTGCACTTGCAGCAATTTTATTATCTATTATTATTGCAATTCCTGCCGGGGCATATGCTGCTGTAAAGCC
>CAZLIW010000163.1:0-5055 GCA_964559325.1 uncultured Halanaerobium sp.
AGGTCTTTTGTCTGTCCTTCCGGTAAAACTTCTGCTTATCTCAGAGATGAGTAGAATAGGTATATCCAGCTCTGATGCTAAATTTCTCAGTTGAAGAACTATTTCTCCTACAGCACGGGCTGTATTCTGAGCATGTTCTTCAGGCAGCTGTATCATCTGCAGATAATCGACAACAGCAAGATCCATTCCATCCATCTGAGCTTTAAATTTACGCAGTCGTGCCCTGATCTGAGCTGTGTTTAAACCTCTTTCATCTGAAATCATAAGTGGCAGATCGTGTAAATTATCCAGGGCTTTAGAAATTCGCTGGTCTTCCTCATCATTTGTTTCTCCCTGATTATATTTCCAGCCATTAACCTGTGCTTCCTGTATTATCATTCTGTCTATTACTTCTGATGCATCCATTTCAAGACTTATAAGGGCAACATGTGCATTTCTTTTCAGCACATTTTTGGCAATATTTATGGCAAAAGCGGTTTTTCCCATACTGGTCGAAGCAGCTATCACATTAAGATGGCCCCGTTTAAAACCGCCGATCAGGTTATCTAAAGAGATAAAACCACTCCGCAGTCCTACATCGGTCTTTTTGTGTTTGCGGTCCATATATTTAGAAAAAGATTCCATGAGTGCATCTTCCATGGTATAAACATGTTTCTGAAGGTCATCACTTTCACTGGTGGCTTCAAAGATGAGTTCCTGAGCTCTTGCCTGATAATCGTCAATGGAAAGATCCCTGGAGTCAGCCAGTTCTTTTATTTTGGAGGCTGCTCTTTTTAAAATTGAGCGCTGATAATCTTTTTTTATCAGATCAATTGTTGGTTTTAATTCGTCTTCAGAGTTAAAACCTGAAGTAAGCCTTTCTATAACTTCTTCTGGATTGGATACTGTATTCTGATCCTGGAGATCTATCAGCAGTTTGGTTCTGGAAATCTGATTTTCGTGCTGATACTGTTTTAAAAGCATGTCGAAAATTATCTGTGCCTGTGGATCAGAAAAGTGTTTTACTTCCAGCAGATCAGCAACTTCATCTATTTTATCGGGGAATTGAAGCAGTATACCCAGAAGCTGATATTCTTTTTTTTCAAAACGTTCTTTGTTTTTATTTAATGATCTTAGATTACCTGTCATATCTAGGCCTCCTGCTGTTCATCTATAATTTTAATTCTTACATTACCTGCTAATTCAACATATTCGTTCATTTCCAAAAGACGCTGAAAGATTCGTTCTCCCATGACTGGAAATCTATTTTTAAGATTTTTGAGAGAATAATTGGTAGAAAGTATAATCGGTCTTTCTTCACGGTAGCGTTTATCTATAATCTGGTAGAGTATAGAAGCTGCAAAATCAGATGCTTTTTCTGTGCCCAGATCATCTATCAGCAGTACAGGTATATCCTGAACATCATTGATTATCTTTTTCTCGTCCTGGCTCGGGTTTTCTTCATTATATGTACTCCTTATCTGCTGTAAGAGATCTGAATAAACAATATAGCGGAATCTGATACCTCTGTCAATTAAAGCATTTGCCATACAGCCTAAAAGATAGGATTTTCCACTTCCGATAGGACCTTCTATAATCAGGCCGCGGTTAAATTCATTAATTTTAAACTCCTGCACAAAAGTTGCTGCCATTTTGTAAATATTTTTTGCATTTTCAAAATAGCTGAACTTGGAGTTTTTCATTATATCATGTTCATAATAGTTCAAGTTGGAACTGCTGAATGTAGCACTGTGCAGATGTGCGGGAAGATTACCTGTCACCTGTTTTTTCTTCCTAAGCTCATCTTTAACACAGCTGCAGATTACATATTTTTGACCATCATAGATTCTGCCTGTATCATGACATTTTTCACAGTTCCAGTCAGGTTCCTTATAATCAATAGGTATATCATTTTTTTTGAGAATCGCATGATACTGTTTTTCCAGTTCTTCTATTGCACTTTCCAGCTCTTCTATTTCATGTTTCTTCATTTTATTTTTACTGAAAATTTCGACCTTAGCCATAGAATACTCTCTTTTTAAGGACTGAAGATAGCTGTAGGCCTGTTTTACTTCTGGATATTTTTTATGTATTCTCATTATTCTTTTTTCTGCTTCCAGATATTTTTCTCTGGCCCTTCCTTTGTACTTTTCTGCCTCAAAAGAAAACGGCATCTGCTTCACATCCTTTATTTTTTATATTTATCAAAATCGATAAAAAAGTCCTTCCACTTATAATCTTCAGCTTCATCAGTGCTGTTCTTTTTAGTTTTACTGCTGCTGGAATCATTATTTCCTGAATTTTGTGTCGGACTTCTGTCCATTTCTTTTTCCAGCCAGCGCTTAAATTCTGACCTGTTTTTAATACCTATCTCTTTAATGGGATTGATAAAATTATCTTCTATATATTTTAAAGAAGGCTGTCCATCCCTTTTTCGACGTACAGCTTCTCTGATGGCTGCAAGGGCCAGATCTTTACTGAGAGCCTGACTGCCGGTAATCCAGTTCAAAAAAGTCTTAAGCTGGGCTGTATTGAGATCGGACCTTCTAATACCATAAGCCTGTGCCAGTTCTTTCGTTTCCCGATGGAGCTTATCCTGTTCCTGCAGCTGTTCATAGCTGGTTATTTCATCTTCATACCAGCTCTGGATGATTGCTCTAAGATAGGCATATGCCCCCTGCATATAATCACTTCCACCCTGACGATCCATCCACTTGTCAACTCGACGAACAAGTTCTTTTAACATTTTAAGTTCAAAATCTTCCAGCCATCCGTTTATTTCATCGCGCCGGTAGCGGCTTCTGCTGTCTGGAGGGATAAAAGAAATAATTGCTGCTGCAATTTCATTTCTGGAGACCATATTTGAGCGGATAATTTCTTTTCTCAGTTCCCTGCCCTTACGTTGAGGTACATCATCCGCCTTTTTAGGCTGAGTTTCACGAGATAGAAGGCCGTCCAGGTGAATAAAATAAGTTTTTAAAGAGCGGGTTTTTTCTCCTCCTTCAGAGATAATAAATTTGTCCTCAAGTTCTACAAGAGTTTTTTTAAGTTGAGATATTTTAAGGCCAAGTGCTGCTGCAGTTCTGGGAAGTTCTATTACAGATTCACTCTGCTGTTCCCTGTGGGTGATAAGATAGATAAAAACTTTAAACTCCAGACCGTTTAATTTGCGGAAAATCCCTTTTTCTATAAAATTATCTGCAATACTGACAGTCTGACGACTTTCTCCATCTGTAAAGTTAATATTTTTTCTGTATGGATTAAAATCCTTCTGTTTTATCATCCCTGTTCTTCCTTTCATTTTATAAGGTGGATCAGAGGGTGCAAAATTTTACTCATATTATAATTATAAGATAATAAAAGCTAATAGTAAACCAAATAGCACTTTATTCTTAGGTGCTGGAGTAAAAATAACAGTAGAAACCACCTATTTAGTTTAATTTTTTGCGGATAACCATTATAATATTAAATAGAGAGGAAAATCAATCAAATAAAGTTAAATCCGAACATTATTTATTAAAACCCATATAATATTCGTCTATTTCTTGACACCTGGATGTCTATCTGCTAATATTAAACTGGATTAAAATGTTTAAATAATATATTAACTTTAGAAAGGAAGATTGCATTGCTGCCGAGATACAGCAGGCCTCAAATGGAGAGGATCTGGAGCGAGGAGAACAAGTACAAAATTTGGCTCGATATTGAAATTTCAGTTCTGGAAGCAAGAGCTGAAATGGGGGAAATACCCAAAAAAGATGTAAAAAAAATAAAAGATAATGTTCAGCTGGATCTAAAAAAAATAAAAGAAATTGAGAAAACAACAAGACATGATATGATAGCTTTTATTGAAGGTATTTCTGCTCCATTAGGAGAGGAAGCACGTTTTATTCACGAAGGACTAACCTCTTCTGATATCAAAGATACAGCAAGGGCTGTTCAGATGAAAGAAGCAGTAGAGCTTGTGCTGGAAGATTTAGAGGAACTATCAACTGCTCTGGGAGTAGAGGCAATAGAACATAAAGATACCATAATGGTAGGAAGAACCCATGGTGTACATGCAGAACCAGTTACCTGGGGACTTAAAGTTCTTACCTGGTATCAGGAAATTGGAAGACATATTTTGAGATTTGAACAGCTGCTTAAAGTAGTTGCTGCAGGACAGATTTCTGGTGCCGTTGGTACCTTTGCCAGTATAAAACCTGAAGTAGAAGAGATAGTATGTAGAAAACTTTCGCTAAAAAATGCCGCTGTTACAAGTCAAATTCTTCAGCGTGATCGACATGCAGATTTTGTTGAGAGGCTGGCACTGCTGGCAGCATCGATAGAAAAATTTGCAACAGAGATTAGAAACTTACAGAGAACAGATATTCTCGAGGTAGAAGAAGGATTTCGCAAAGGGCAGAAAGGATCCTCTGCTATGCCTCATAAAAAAAATCCCATTGTTTGTGAAAGACTGACAGGGCTGGCCCGGGTTGTGCGCGGTAACGTAATACCTGCTCTGGAAAATGTAGCTCTCTGGCATGAGAGGGATTTAACCCATTCTTCTGTTGAGAGAATTGTACTTCCCGACAGTGCCATTTTAATAGATTATATGCTGGTTAAATTTAAGGAAGTAATTGAAGAACTGGTTGTAAATAAAGATAATATGCTGGATAATCTTGAAAAAACATTGGGACTTACATTTTCTCAGCGTCTGATGCTTGCACTGGTAGAAAAAGGTTTGCGCAGAGAAGAAGCATATGAACTCGCTCAGCGCAATGCGCTTAAAGCCTGGGATGAAAAAGAAGATTACAAAAAACTTGTGCAAAATGATGATGAGATAATGGAAATTTTAAATGAAGATGAACTTGATAAAATATTTGATTGGCAGGTTTATTTAAAGAATATAAATTATATCTACAAAAGAACAGGATTATTAACATAAAGAGAAGAATTATGTAAATATGAGAGGAGGAAGTTCGTTTATTGTAGGATAAACGGGCGAAATATATGGCGAATAAAGTAGTGGTTGGTGCTCAGTGGGGAGATGAAGGAAAAGGTAAGATAACAGATATGCTTGCCAGAACAGCAGAT
>CAZLIW010000164.1:0-1743 GCA_964559325.1 uncultured Halanaerobium sp.
GCTTTCCCAGTAAGCTGCAAGTGTACCTACATCTTTCCAGTAATCATCAAACTCATATATATATACTTCATTGTTTTCTATCATAGGTGGAATAATATGATGGCCAAAATCAGAATCTTCCTCTGTACAGTATTTTTTTAGTACATCAATCAAAACACTGCTGTTGAAAATATATACTCCCATTGAAGCAAGATTACTGGGAGGATTTTCTGGTTTTTCCACAAAATCAACTATTTTTTTATCTTCCTGAAAATCCAGTATACCAAAACGGTCTGCATCCTTATAATCAACAGGCTGTGCTGCAATAGTTAAATCTGCACCTTTTTTGCGGTGAAAAGCAAGCATTTTACTGTAATCCATCTCATAAACATGATCTCCAGATAAAATAATAACTTCTTCAGGAGCTTTATTTCTTATAAAACTGATATTTTTGTATATTGCATGTGCTGTTCCTTCATACCAGTCAGTTTTACCAGGTTTACCTCTAAAAGGCTGAAGTATTGTTACTCCTCCAATCTTTCTGTCAAGATCCCAGGGCTTCCCAATACCTATATGATTATTAAGTGATAATGGTAGATACTGTGTTAAAACACCGATATTATAAAGACCAGAATTAACACAGTTACTTAAAGCAAAATCAATCAATCTAAACTGACCTGCAAAAGGAACACTTGGTTTTGCTCTATGTGCTGACAAAATATCCAGCCTTGTTCCTCTTCCTCCGGCCAGTATTAAAGCGAGTGTTTTCATATTTATATCCCCCTCCTATTTTATTTATCCCCCTTCTATTTTAAAAGATAAGCCTGTTAAAATTAAACAGATATCATATCTTTAAAAACATAAATGATTATTGTGGATTTTATATTATTTCCTGATTATATTATTCTATAATGCTGCTGATAATCCTCTGGGAAAATAAAAAAATACCATATGATCTTATCATATGGCAATTCAATAATTAACTAATTTGGCGGGAATGTGTGGGAATCGAACCCACCACAGACAGGTCCGCCTGCCTGCCATTGGATTTGAAGTCCAAGATGTCCACCATGGACACAGCCACCCCCAAATACATGCACCTTTTATATATTAACATTTTACCCAAATTAATTCAAGAGCTTTTTATGAGGAAATCTTTTATTTCCTCTACGCTCAGTTATTTTTTGCCTGTCAAATTCCTCTAATAGTGGGAGAGAAAACTTTCTGGTGCTGTCTATAAGATCCCTAAACTCTGATAATTCAATACTTTCATGTTCTATAAAATATTTTTTGAGCTTATTAAGAGCTTTTTCTACAGCAAAATGATGAAAATAAATATCCTGAGTCAGACGTATTAACTCACCAGAATCAACCAGATACTGTATAATGTCTGCTGCCTGTTCTGAATTATCATATTTTTCCACTATATCTTCTACTGCCGGTGGATTAAATAAATTTTTTTTAAATATATTAACTATATTTTCTTTAATATTTTTTTCTTTTTCATTCAAACTGATACTGAAATTTTGTAATGAAATTATATTCTCTTGTTCTTTTATTTTTTGATTTTCTTTCATCCAGTTTAAAACTCTACTGAATTCCTGCTTATCAAAATAATATTCAGATTGTGATCTCAATTCTTCTTTTTTAATACCTTTTTTTAATCTGCTGCTATTGTGATAATCAGAAATTAAGTAAAGCAGCTCTTTTTCTGCATTATATAAATTATCAATATGGATCCATGTACTGTTTTTGGACTCAGAC
>CAZLIW010000164.1:1753-5019 GCA_964559325.1 uncultured Halanaerobium sp.
CAATTTTTTTATAATTTCTTTTTTGTACAAACTATTTAAACACTGCTTAAGTTTTTTTTCTGCAAGAGTAGTTCTTTTCAGCAGATATTTTTTTTCAACAGCTTCCTTTTTTCGATTTTTTATTAAAATTTCCACTCTTTTTTCTGGATCTGCATTTTCCAGTATTTTTAATTCTTCCAGTACTTCTTTATAATTTCCTTTTCTGGGTGGAGGATCAATTTCAATGATTCTACCTCCTCCAAGTGTGGTCATAGGTGAATATCTCCTCAGTACAAACCTCTCTCCAAAATGAGCTACAAGCTCTTCTTCCAGCCTGAATTGAACATAGGCATCCTCTCCAGGTAAGAGCTTTTCTCTATCAAATAAAAAGATTCGCCCCAAAACTTCCTGAGCCCCTATATGAAATCTAATTCTATCACCATGTTTAACTAAAAATGAAAGTCCGGTTAAAAGTTTTAAATGTGCTTCAAAAAATTTTGTTTTAATTAACGAGGAAGGCGCTGCAAGAACATCTCCCCTATTTATCTCCTTTTTGTCAATACCGGCTAAATTAATACCAACCCTCTGCCCCGGAAAAACCTTTTCTGTTTTGGAATTATGTACCTGAAGACTCCTCACACGAGCTTTTTTTCTTTCTGGATAAATTTCCAGCTCATCTTCTACCTCTATGCTGCCGCTAAAAAGTGTACCGGTTACAATAGTACCAAATCCCTTCAGTGTAAACACCCGATCAACCGGATAATACACATTTCCTTCTGGATCTTTTGCTGGAATTTTTTTTACCATTTTTTGAATTTCATTTTTTAAATTATTAATTCCAGCTCCTTCGGTAGAAGAAACCGGGACTAAAGGAGCATCATCCAGAAAAGTACCTGCAGTTTTTTCTTTAGTATCTTCTATAACCAGTTCCAACCAGTCAGAATCTACTTTATCTATTTTGGTTAAAACAATTATTCCATGCTTAACTCCCAAAAGATCAAGAATTGCCAGATGTTCATCAGATTGAGGCATCATACCCTCATCAGCAGCTACAACAAGCAGAGCAAGATCAATACCAGAAGCTCCCGCCAGCATATTTTTAACAAATTTTTCGTGGCCGGGAACATCAATAATACCAATCTGATTACCATCTTTTAGAGTAAAACCGGTAAATCCAAGTTCTATTGAAATCCCTCTATCTTTTTCCTGCTGCAGACGGTCTGTGTCTGCACCTGTCAAAGCCTTAATTAAAGTGGTTTTTCCATGATCAATATGACCTGCTGTACCTATAATTATATTCTTTTCTCTCATTTTATTTCCTCCTGAAGAACATCATTAATAGTATCTGCAAGAATATCAATTTCAAACGGCTGTACTGTTTTTAAATCAAAAATAAGCTGTCCTTCATTAATTCTTGTAAAAACAGGCATCTTACTCTGTCTGAGCAGATATGCTATTTTTTCTGGAGAAAACTCTTTGGAAGAAATCTTTAAAACATATGTATCAAGTTCAGTTAGTGGATATGCGCCTCCACCAATACGGGCAGTACCTTTTTCTATAATAAAATTAAATTTATCTACTACTTTTATTTTATTTAGCAGATTATCAGCTCTCTGTTTTGTTTTTTCTATATCTTCTGTTAGCATCCTGAGGGTGGGTATTGTTTTAACAGCTTTATCAAAGTTCCTGTAGATATTTAAAGTTGCTTCCAGAGCAGCCAGAGTAAATTTATCAACTCTCAGTGCTCTCATTAAAGGATGATATTCTATTTTTTCTATAAATTTCTTTTTTCCAACTATTATTCCGGCCTGAGGTCCACCAAGTAGTTTATCACCACTAAAAGTAACTATATCTATACCTGCACTGATCGATTCAGCAACTGTAGGCTCATATTCCAGTCCATAATCCTGCAGATCAAATAAAATACCACTGCCCAGATCTTCTATTACCGGAACATCTCTTTTGTGTGCATGTTCTACCAGTTCTTCTGCTTTAACTGTTTCTGTAAAACCCACTATGCGGTAATTACTGGTATGTACTTTCAGCAGAGCACCTGTTTCTTCAGATACTGCATTAAGATAATCCTTTAAATAGATCTTATTTGTTGAACCAACTTCAACCAGCTGACAGCCGCTCCTCTCCATAACTTCAGGAACTCTAAAAGAACCGCCTATTTCCACAAGTTCTCCTCTGGATATAATAACTTCTCTTCCTTCAGCAAGAGCCGCTAAAACAAGTGTGACAGCTGCAGCATTATTATTAACCACAAGAGCAGCTTCAGCTCCAGTTAGCTTTTTTATGATTTTCTGAAGGGAAGCATAGCGGTGACCCCGCTCTCCACTTTCTCTGTCAATTTCCAGTGTAGAATAATGTTTTGCCACATTATCAACTGCTTCTCTTGCTTTCTCAGCCAGCAGTGATCTTCCTAAATTAGTATGAATAATGACACCTGTTGCATTAATAGCAGGTGCCATCTTAGGTTGATATAATTTTTTTAAATATTTTTCTGCATTCAGCAAAATATTTCTGCTATTCAATAAATTTTTATCAAAATTTTTCCCATCAAAATCCTCTGATAAAATTTCATTTCTTAAATCATCTGTTATCTTCCTTATACCGTCAAGTAAATCTGTTCTAGAAAACTGATCTTTTATTTTATCTGCCAGATCATTTTCCAGTATATCATTAACAGATGGAATAGAGCTTAACAAATTTTTATTCATATTAACCTGACCCCTTTTTAACAATATTATCAATTATATTTAAAAACATATCAATCTCTGTTTCTTTATTAAAATAACCTATACTTACTCGAACCATACCCTGTTTTACTGTCCCTAAATTTTTATGAAGCAGTGGAGCACAGTGCAGTCCACTCCTTACCTGTATATTATATTCGTTTTGAAGAATATATGCAAGTTCATGTGAAGCCATATCTTCTATATTAAAGGCAGCAACAGCCACACGACTTTCTCTTTTTAATTTCCCATAAATTTTTATTTCAGGAATAGAGTTAAGCCCTTTTAGCAGTTTTTCAGTCAAATCCATCTCTTTTCTGTGAATATTTTTTATACCAGTTTCATTTATAAAATCTATACCTGAACCAAGCCCGACAATTCCAACCGTATTTATCGTCCCTGCTTCAAATCGGTCGGGCATTACATCGGGCTGGTAGGTATTAAGAGAGTTTGTTCCCGTTCCTCCTTCTTTTAAAGGAGACAAACTCTCTGGATCCCTTATATAAAGTGCACCAATTCCTGGAGGTCCAAAAAGAGATTTATGTCCCG
>CAZLIW010000165.1:0-4949 GCA_964559325.1 uncultured Halanaerobium sp.
AATCTCCATATATTTATGAAGTTACTGCTGCTGCCCCACTTGTGCTGAGAGAGGGAGAAAAAATAAGTGCTGCTCTGATGAATGTTGTCGTTCCTAAAAAATCAAAACATCCTGAAAAAGCAGCAGAATTTGCCCATTATGTAACCGGGGCTGAAGCTCAGCGCCAGTTTGCAGATACAGCCAATGTGCTGCCGTCTGCTAAAAAAGCAGCTGCAGCAGATTCTACAAATGAGAATAAAGACTCACTTGAATTTAAAATAAAAGAAATTTCTGCAAGACAGCTCAAAAAAGCGGCTGATATGACATTAAAGCTGCCTCAGGCAGATGAACTGATAAGAGTAATGGATATAGAATTTAATCGTGCAGTTCTTTCTAAAATTACTGCTCAAGAAGCATTGGATAGAATGGAAAAAGGCTGGCTGGAAATTTTAAGCAAAGGGAATGAAGTAGATGAATAAAAAGACAGCATTTTTAATTATAATTTATATATTTATTATTTTATTAGTAATTAGTAATTTTACAGCAGCAGTTTATAAACCTGATCAAATGAGGCCTGTATTGATGAAAATACGAGAAGCAGAAAGAGGAATTAGCAGAACAGAAAGAGAGATAAAAAAGGCTGAATTGGAATTTAAACTGTATGATAGGGAAAAAACAGAATATTATCTAGAGGAAGCAAGAATATTTCTGGATCGAGCAGTAAAGCTATATGAGAAAGAGAATGATTCTGAAGTTGAATCTGCTGCAGAAAAGGCAGTAGAGATGGCAGATAAGTCAAAACTGCAGACACTTGAGTCCTATCCCATCCAGTTTAGATCCTTCTGGCTTGATAATGGTACTATTGCAGCTGCTGGAGGCAGAGAAGGAATTGCAGATCTTCTGGATCTGGCTGAGATGGCCAATTTTAATGCTGTTCTTCCTGAAGTATTTTTTAAAGGCAAAACAATAATACCTGCTAATGAACTTTTTGTACAGGATGAACGTTTTAAGTCCTGGTCAGAAGATCCTTTAAAAATACTGATTGAAGAAGCAGATAAGAGAAATATGGAAGTTCATGCCTGGGTCTGGGTTTTTAATGAAAATACACATGGTGAGCCGGGAATAATACTGCAGGAACATCCTGAATGGGCTGCCAGAGATAGGAATGGGAATATAGTAACTTACCATAACAGCAGCTGGTTGAGTCCTTCCAGAAAAGATGTCAGGGATTTTTTGATTAAACGCTATGCATATCTGGTAGAAAACTATGATCTGGACGGGATCAATCTGGATTATATAAGGTTTCCGGAAGAATACAGGGCCAGCTATGGGTTTGATGAAAATACAGCCGTTCTTTTTGAAGAAAAAACAGGAATCAATCCCTTTAATATAAAAAGTGGAAGCAGTCAGTCGGCAGAATGGAATAAATTTAGAGAGAGTTTAATTACACAGATGGTAAAAGAAACGTCCATAGTGCTGAGAAGTATCAGACCCGGGCTTATAGTTTCTGCTGATGTAATTCCTGGAAGAGAAGAAGCTCAGTACAGGGCACTGCAGGACTGGTCACTATGGCTTGAGGAAGGTTATCTGGATTTTGTTTTACCCATGACATATACAGAAAATTTATTTTCAGAACTGAGTAAATGGATTCAAGAAGATACAAGAGAGCTTGATTATCCTATATATCCAGGGGTTTCAGTATTTAAACTGTCACCAGCTCAGGTAATAGAACAGGTTGATGAGATTAATAATTTAAACAGAACAGGATTATCATTGTTTGCAGCTGCCCATCTTAAGGAAGAACACTATCGACTTTTAGGAGAAGGATCTTTCAGAAAAAAAGCTCAGCATCCAGGTCAGAATAGTAATGAGGCAGAAAAAATTATTTTTGCCATGATTAAAGAGCGCATAAAGCTTATACTAAACGAAAGGAGCAGTGCTAAGAAGGCAAATGATCTGCTGGATAATTTATCAGGTAATTTAGATACGGAAAAAGAATTTTTAAACTATCTTGAAAAATTAAATATATCGAAAGGTATAGAAAAGCTTAAATCTGATTATAGATATTTACAGGAGCTGAGGCATAATAAAAAATAAATTAAGAAAGTTTTGGTGATAAAATTGAAAGATAATAACTTAAAAATTACCATTTTGGCAGAAAACACAGTTTATCAGTCAGGTCTGATGGCAGAACATGGACTTTCATTATTTTTAGAATATAACGGCAGAAAATATCTTTTTGATACAGGTCAGGGAATGGTGCTTGAAGATAATGCAGAAAAATTAGATATTGATCTAAAAAATTTGGATGGATTATTTTTGAGCCACGGACATTATGATCACACAGGTGGTTTAAAAAAATTGCTTGAAATCAATCCAGAGATAAAGGTATATGCTCATCCAGCAGCATTTGCAGAAAAATATTCTCAAAAAGAAAAGATTTATTTTGCAGGTTATGATGGTAAAAAACCCGAAAATTTTATAAGTGTAGAAAATAAACTGAAGATAACAGGAAACTTATTTTTAACAGGTGAAATAACTGCTGAAAATGATGACTATTTAAATGAGAAATTTAAAACAAAGGAAAATGGAGAATTTGTTACTGATATATTTTCAGATGATGTCAGTCTTTATCTCGAAACAGAAGAAGGTCTTATTATAATACTGGGCTGCAGCCATAAAGGAGTAGAAAATATAATTAAAAATATTATTGAACTGAGCAGCTGTAATAAAATAAAAGCTGTAATTGGTGGTATGCATCTAAAAAATGCTTCAGAAGAGAAAATAAACAGTACAGCAGAATTTTTTGCAGAACTTGATATAAATAATATATATCCTATTCATTGCACCGGCAGAAAAGCACAGTTTATATTTCAGAAAAAACTGACAGATAAAGTTAAACTGGCGGGTGTTGGTGATATTATAAAATTTTGAGGGGGAGGAAAGCACATTGAAAAGCTCCTTTATTATAGGAAAATTATTTGGAATACCTGTTAAAATTCATATAAGTCTGCTTATAATACTACCGTTTTTTGCCTGGGCGTTTGGAAATAATATTATTTATCTCAGTGAAAATACAGAGATTGCACGCAGAGCACTTGTTTTAAATCCATATCTGCTGGGATTTATTATGGCCTTAATATTATTTATAAGTATTCTTCTTCACGAACTGGCTCATTCTCTTGTAGCACGAAGTAAGGATATTAAGATAAATGATATAACTTTAATGCTTTTTGGTGGAGTTGCCAATATTGATGATATTTCTGAAGATCCAAAAGAAGAGATTCAGATAGCTGCAAGCGGTCCTTTGACCAGTTTATTTTTAGGTATTTTACTGATTGGATTTTCAATGGCGCTTCCCGATTTTTTTATAGAAGATATTAGGCTCGTTACACTTTATTCCGGACAGTTGAATGTTTTTCTGGCACTTTTCAATCTTTTGCCAGCCTTTCCTTCTGATGGAGGACGTATTTTGAGAGCTTTTCTGGCCCAGAGGACTTCTTTTTTAAAGGCTACAGAACTTGCTTCAAAGATTGGAAAAGGTTTTGCTTTCTTTTTCGGCCTGGTGGGTTTTATGACAGGAAATTTTTTACTTGTTTTTATCGGATTCTTTGTTTATATCGGAGCCTCACAGGAACACCAGTTCAGTACTATAAAAAGTGCTCTATCTGACCTAAAAGTTGCAGATTTAATGACTTCTGAAGTGAAAACTGTGCCAGTAAATATAAGTGTACAGCAGCTTATAGAAAATATGTTCAATTATAAACATTCTGGTTTTCCGGTGGTTAGAGATGGGAAAATTGTAGGAATGGTTACAATGGAAGATGCCCAAAAAATACCTCAGGATGAGTACGGGAATACATCAGTTCAAAGTATAATGTCAAAAGAAATCCATTCTGTAAGGGCAGAAGATGAACTTTATGAAGCATTTAAACTGTTATTTCAAAAAGACATAGGCAGGCTTTTAATTTTAGAAGATGATGAGCTGAAAGGTATAATTACCCGTTCCGATATTTTAACTGGTATTAGAATCAGGCAGCTGGAAAATCATCATAAAAAAGAGTAGTTTATTAATGACTGACCTTTTTTGAATAGTCTCTTTTAGAAGGGAGAAAAAATGTTAGTACACATCAAAAATTATCTGATCACTGCTGTGATTTTTTTGGGAATTGATTTTATCTGGCTGGGATTTGTAGCCCGTTCTCTTTATAGAGAACAGCTGGGTTTTATTTTAAAAGAAAAATTTGATATGAAGGTTGCCCTGATATTTTATTTATTTTTTGCAGCAGGTCTGCTCTTTTTTGTAATAAATAGAGCTGTAGCAGTTTCCAGCTGGCAGTATGCACTTTTTGCCGGAATGTTTTTTGGTTTTATTACTTATGCAACTTATGATATAACTAATTTAGCAACGTTAAAAGACTGGCCGGTTATGATTACAGTTATTGATATTTCATGGGGAACTTTTCTCTGTGGAGTTACTTCTCTTTTGAGTTATTTTTTAATAGATAAACTAAATTTTTAGTAATTTTAAGTAAAATCAACTATTTTAAAAACTTTAAGTCTTTTATACAATTAAAATTATTGCAGTTTGAGATTAGTTCAATTTAACATTGCAATTTAAGTTTAAATATTAAAACAAAAAGCTGATATAAAGAAGAAAATATACACAGTTCTTCTTAATATCAGCTTTAATTCTGTTTAAATTATTTTGTGTGTAATTTTTTGCTAAATTTTAGTCAAGCAGGTCATCTAAATCTATTTTTATTTCAAATTGAAAATGGGAGTCGCCATCATCATTATTATCATAATAATCATCTTCATCGTGATGATCATGGTTTTCATCATAGTCATCGTAATAACCGTCTTTGTAGTTTTCTTTTAATTCTCTGTAAAAACTATCTTTATTTAATGGTCTACCTCTGCCTTCTCTTTTTATTGTTCTACCGGTATGCAAATTTTTATAATAATAT
>CAZLIW010000166.1:0-4895 GCA_964559325.1 uncultured Halanaerobium sp.
AATTGAAGTTAATAATTCTGAAATTATACCGACTGAGGAAATAGAAGCAGTTACTTCTAAATATAAAGATCGTATGATCAGTTTAGATGAGTTAAAGCAGCTTGTAAATAGAATTAATCAAATTTACAGAAAAAGGGGATATATTACAGCTCAGGCTGTGCTTCCTGAACAAAATGTGAATGATGGTATTGTAAAAATTAGACTTATAGAAGGAAAGATCGGGCAAATATTACTGCAGGGTAATGAAGATACTGATGATGATTTTATTTTACACCGTATCTCAATTGATTCCGGGGACATAATAAATGTAGACAGCTTGGAAGATGAGCTGTTTTACTTTAATGTTGTTAATAGTATTAATCTTAAGGCAGATCTAAAAGCAGGTGAGGAGTTTGGAACTACTGACCTTGTTTTAAATGTTTTTGAACCAAAAAAAGTACAGAAATCATTTTTTGTTGATAATAGAGGTAGAGATGAAACCGGCATTTTTAGATATGGAATTAATTATTCTAATAGCAGCCTGACAGGTAACAGGGACAGCCTAAAAGTGAGTGCATTTGCTTCTGAAGGTACTGAAGGTGGTGTCCTGTCTTACAGTCTTCCCATAAATAGAAGAGGTGGCAGATTAAATTTAAGCTATAATAAAAATCTTTCTGATATACTTTATGGAGAGTTTGAGAGTATAAGTATTGAAGGTGAATATGAAGAATATGGGGCTGGTATTTCTTTTCCCCTCATAGTTAAAAGAGGATTTAAAGTTGACGGTGCTTTTGAATATAATAATAAAAAATCAGATACATATTTTTCCGGTATAAATCTGCTTAAAACTGATATTGAAACATACAGTATTACAATGACCACTCAATCTGTCAAAGAAAATAATTTATTTTTTACCACTCATTATCTGCTGCAGGGATATGCTGATTCTGGAAATAATAGTTACAGCAATTCAGGAGTTAGTGATGAATTTGTTAAATATAATGGATATTTTGAAAAACAGAATATTTTTAACAGTAGTATGCTAAATTTAAATGCCTATCTCCAGCTGACAAATAACAAACTGCTTCCTTCATCTGAACAGTTTTCACTGGGAGGTATGTCTACTGTTAGAGGATTTAAAGAGGGGAAATTAACCGGTGATCAGGGATATTATCTTAGTGCGGAATTGAGCAGAAAGTTTGAAAGTGGAAGAGAATATTTTGTATTTCTGGACCATGGTGGGGTTTTCCCTTACAAAGGAAATGAAGAAGATATAGATAAAGATGATTATTTAACTTCTACTGGTCAAGGTATTAATTTTAGTTTTGGCAGAAATATTTCTGCTCAGATTATATTCGCTTTACCTCTGGATAAAAAAGGAGGGCCAAGAGTTCATTTTAGTCTGCAGAAAAACTGGTAGCTGATTATTTTGAAAAAATTGGAGGAATTATTTCAACTTAGCTGAATATTAAAAATAAGTATTTTAAGATAATTTTAGTTATATTATCTTTTATTCAAAAATAGTATTGAGGGTTTTTCAGACTTATTATAGCTATTTTAATTCAGCAGTTGAAAGGTGTGAAATATGAAATTTCAATTTAATCTGTATCTAATTCCTCTATTTACTTCATCATTTATAACATTTGTGCTGGCACTTTATAGTTATAAATATAGAAAAGTTAAAGGTGCAGTAGCTTTTATGCTGAGCATGTTTGCTGGATCTTTATGGGCAGCTGCAAATGCATTAGAAATGGCAGGTGTTAATTTATCAGCAAAAATATTCTGGGCCAATATACAGTATGTTTTTTATGCTTTTGCTCCTTTAATCTGGCTTATTATGGTTTTTGAGTTTACTGAAAGGGAAGAACTGGTCAACAGAAAAAATATTATGCTGTTTTCAATTATACCTCTGCTGACAATATTTTTTGTCTGGACAAATGATTATCATCATCTTATGAGGAGAAATGCAAGTCTGGATTCGGGTGGTATGTTTTCAGTAATTATGAAAGATTATGGTATCTGGTTCTGGATTCATTTTATTTACTGCTATATTTTGAATACCCTGAGTATGATTTTTTTATTAAGGGCTATCTGGAATAGAAATCTCATTTATAGAAGGCAGACTATTTTTCTTTTTGCGGGATATGGAATAGTATTTTTATCGAATATACTTTATGTTCTTGGCATTAGCCCTATTACACGTTTTGATATTTCACCTGTACTGTTCAGCCTTTCTGCTGCAGTGATTGCACTTGGAATATTTCGTTTTCGAATTTTTGATCTGGTACCAGTTGCAAGAACAACTATTATTGAAGAAATGGCAACAGGTATTATTGCTTTTGATAGAAAAAAAAGAATTATTGATATAAATCCACGCATAAAAAATATGTTTTTTCTGGATAAAAATGTTTCATATCTGGGCAAGAGGCTTTCATCTATTACTCCAGAGCTGGAAAATATATTTAATTCTATTGATTTTGAAAATAAGCACAAATTTATCAATAAAGAGATGAAGTTAGATTTTGAAGGTGAGAGTTATTATTATGAGATGTTTTTATCACTTATCGAGAATAATAAAGATAGGTTTCTGGCTGGAGTGATGATTATAAATGACATAACTGCACTAAAAGAGGCCAGAAAAATGCTCAATAGACAGGAAAAAGAGCTGGCTGTAATGGATGAAAGGCAGAGGCTGGCCCGGGATCTGCATGATAATTTGGGGCAGGTGTTGAGCTTTTCCGGAGTACAGATACAGGCTGCCAGACAGCAGTTTAAAAAGAAAAACTATAAAATAGCAGATCAATATTTAAAGCGCTTAAGTAATATTATAAGAGATGCACATAAAGATATAAGAGAATATGTATATAATGTAAGAGATAACAGCAGATACAAACATGATTTTTTAGAACTTCTTGAAGATGAAATAGGAGAATTTAAAGAAAAAAGTGAGATAAGTGTTAAACTGAAAACTAATTTTAAAAATAATAAAGATGATGTTTCTAAAAACAGCACTCGTGTATTGAGGGCGGAAGAAAAAATTCAGTTAATAAATATTGTTAGAGAAGCTCTTACCAATATATTAAAATATGCAGAAGCTGAAAAGGTAAAGATAATCTCTTACCTAAAAGACAAAAATTTAAAATTAATAATTGAAGATAATGGTATAGGAATAGATCATCTTGAAAAAAATAAAGGGTCTGGAATAAATATTATGTATGAGAGAGCAAAGATTATTGGTGGTAGTCTAGAAATTGAATCTGAAGTTGATAAAGGATGTAGAATCACAGTACTACTACCTGTGGGGGAGGAATAGAAATATGCAGATAATGATAGCAGATGATCATCCTTTATTTGCAGAAGGATTAAGAAATTTGCTGGAAACAGAAAATTTTGAGATTGCTGCTGTAGTAAATGATGGAGAAAAAGCAGTAAAAACTGCTCTTGAAAAAAAACCTGATTTAATTATGATGGATATAAAAATGCCGAAACTTAATGGTATTGAGGCAACATATAAGATAAAAAATAAACTGCCTGATACTGTTATACTTATTCTGACAAGTTTTGAAGAAGATGATAGTCTTTTTAAGGCAATAAAGGCTGGTGCATCTGGATATTTACTTAAAAGCCTTAATGGTGAAGAGCTGATAAAAAGTCTGCATGAATTAGAAAACGGCAAGAACCCCTTTTCTCCCGGGCTTGAAGAATGCTTGTTCAATAAATTCAGAAACTATAATGAAGATCCCCCAATAGATATAGAATTGAGCGAAAGACAGCGGGAAATTATAAAATTGGTCAGTGACGGATATACATATAAAGAAATAGCAAAAGAATTATTTCTCAGTGAAGCAACTATTAAATATCACATGAACCAGATAAAAGAAAAATTATCTATGAAAAATCGGGCCCAGGTTATTTCTTATGCAAAGAGAAATTTGCTGTAGAACAAAAAGGTAAAAAAGGTACCGGGTACAAGTGAAAAATTTCATTTGTACCCGGTACCTTTTATTTATAAAAGAAAAAATGAAAAACTAAGAATAAGTGAGCTTAATAAATATATTCTCCATATTTCGGGGATTGGAACGTTCTATGAAAATATATTTATATTGAAAATTTTATTTTAATATAGTAATATCTATATTTGGTAGTGAAAAAAAGAACAATACTTTATTTTGCTATTCTCTATTTATAAAATAAATCAAATAAGGAGGTGAAATTTATGAAATCAATGGGAAAAAGGGATTTGATTTTTTTGCTAAGTTTTGTGTTAATTTTCACAATTTCTTTAAATGTGTTAGGCTTTGATATTCCTGATGGGAGTTTCACAGGATCAGGGGAAGGCTTACACGGAAATATTAAGGTTGAGGTTGATGTTAAAGATGGTGAGATAGTTGCAATTAAGGTTGTAGAACACAATGAAAATCCAAATATTGCTCAAACTGCTATAAAGAAGGTCACTGAAAATATTTTAAAAGAGCAGGATTATGATGTTGATTCTGTTACTGGGGCTACATATACAAGTGAAGGTATAAAAGAAGCAGTAAAAAATGCTCTTGCAAATAAAAATACCATTAAAAAAGGAAAATGGAAGCCCGGTACATATGTTGGTGCTGGCGAAGGAATGCATGGTCCCATTGAAGTGATGGTTGAAGTCAGTTCTAATTCTATAGAGAAAATTATAGTATTAGAAGATAATGAAACACCAAATATCTCAGATACTGCTTTTGAAAGGATTCCAGCTGAGATTATAGAAAATCAAGAAATAAATGTTGAAACAGTAACTGGAGCTACATATACAAGTGAAGGTTTAATTAAGGCAGTTGAAGATGCACTCTCCAGTGCTGTCATTAATTAACTTTTAAAAATACATAAAATAAAAAAGAGGTTATAATTATGAAATATAAAAAAGTACTTATTTT
>CAZLIW010000167.1:0-4892 GCA_964559325.1 uncultured Halanaerobium sp.
AAATATTTATTTTTAGTTCATACCATTCTGTGTTGTCAATTCCCTGAGTAATATACTGTACATCATCACGCCTGAGTTCATTAAAAACCGAAGCTGATGGTTTTTTTACAAGAATATTATTTAAAACATGGGCAACAGACATAACCTTTGATCTAATGGCCTGATCAGTAAAAGAAATAATAGTTGAATCAGAACCTCCACTATCAATCCCTTCCAGAATAGAAGTCTCTTCAGCCTCATAAAATTCTATTATTTTTTTTATAACATTTTCTCCATTTTGTGGAATTCTCATTACTAGCTGACCGGGTCCGGTTTCCAAAGTTTCTATATGTTCTGCAAGTTCAGGATTATTAATAAGTTCTGCCATTAGTTTAAGGGGACTGCAGGGAATATACAGAATTCCATCTGCATTTTCCACCTTTTTTGTGTTTTTTTCAGCAGCAACTATAAATGCAATAATCGAATCTTCCTGAGCAATTTCCACTGCTGCTGGAAATGACATTCTTTCCGCATTAAACCTTTCAATTAATTTTTCTGACAGCTCCTGTGAACAATCAGCTTTAAAAAAAAGATATCTCGGTCCTGAACGAACAAAATTCATTTAATTGCCCCCTCGGAAACTTATTATATAAACCTTTTTATCAAATTTCCTTTAAATCATAGAAAAACTGCTGTTTAGTTTTCTGCCCTTTTCTGCCAGATGTGGATAATCGATTGTATATGTCTGACAGGAAGGAAGCAAAATACAGTTAATATTAAATATCCCATTTAAATATATATTATTTTTGGAAAAAGGTTTATCATAGTTGTGTCCAAATAAATTTATCTGTGCATTTTGAGGCAGTTTTTCCGAATAGTGGGCAAGACCAATACTTACTCCCCCTATTTCTAAAACACTTCCCTCTTTATAAATCTCACTCCTATTGATATTATCAGACAGAATACTGTTAATATCGTGGTTCCCTGGCACATAGATAATTCTGGCATCAGTTAATTTTTCCAGGTTAGATATAAAATCAGCAGATCGTTTTTTGTATTTTGATCTGTAGTACTCAGGCTCATATTCCAGCTTAATATTGTCAACCAGATCCCCGGTATGAATTATTACATCTGCACTGCTCTTCTCTACAACTTTATAAATATATGGATATATGCATTCCGGAGTATCACTTATATGCAGAATCTTTACTTCTTTAGACTGTTTTACATCTGATGGAAATTCACATTTTTTATGAAATATTTTTTCCATAAAATTCGGTACTGCTTTCTTAAAAAAAGAAACCATAAAATCACTCCTCAGCTTCTAAATACTTTACTGTTCAGCAATACTAAAATATAATTATACTAATAATTATAATACAAAATATTTAAAGTTGCAATAAATATAGAATTCTCTTTACCCTGCCCATTTTTTTAATTACACTGCAGAAAAGGAGTTCCTGGAATATTGTAATTTTTAATATATGAATCTTAACAAAACTTATGAAAAATTTCTATTATATAACTGAAAATGTTTAACTAAACTTCTTTAGTGTTTTCCCATCCAGATAATCAAATCCTCTACCCTGGTAGCTTCCTCTTTTATTCATTTCTTTTATAATCATATCGTGTATTTCCCACCATTCTTTATCCCAGTTTACAAATAAAGTTTCATCACCCGGTGCTCTGCCTAAAAGTCTCTGAACAGCAATATCCGGTGATAGGTTTTCCAGAAATACAATTACTCTTTCTATATATTCTTCCAGTGAAATAATATCTATTTCTCCTTTTTTGTATTTCTCTGCAAAAACAGATTTTTCTCTAATATAAAGAGCATGCAGTTTAACATGATCCACTTTTAGGGCTGTTAAAATACGGGCGGATTCTTTCACATCCAGCATATCATCTCCCGGCAGATTTAGGATTAAATGAGCACCTGTTTCTAAATTGTATTTTTTCGCTGTAAGATGTGCATCTATAAATTCGGCCAGAGTATGGCCCCTGTTAACTGCTGTAAGGGTATGATAATTTACAGTCTGCAGACCAAATTCAAAAGCAAGATTGATATTTTCTCCACTTTGTTCAATTGTCTCTTTTAAACTGCTGATATATTTATCACTGACAGAATCCGGTCTTGTAGAAAAATATACTGCTGCAATACCATCAACTTCTGCTGCCTGTTCAACATAATTTTTTAATTTAGGAAGAGGTAGATATGTATTGGTAAAATTCTGGAAATAAGCAATGAAATTATCTACACCATATCTTTCTCCAATATATTTTTTGTTTTCTAAAAGCTGTTCTTTAACAGACATTGTATCTGGCAGCATTTCAAAATCGGCAGCATTTTCACCACAAAAATAACAGCCGGCTGTACCCAGATTACCATCTCTGTTTGGACAGGTGGTGGGCAGATTAACCGGCAGTTTGTATGTCTTTTCTCCATATTTTTCTTTCAGAAAATGAGAATATTTATAGTACGGTTGTTCCATTAATTTTCACCTCATTAAATTAAATAAGACAGAGATTATCCAGTAATTTTTCTGGCAAACAATCCCTGCTTTTTTCTGCTTAGAAAATTTATAAATCTTTTCGCATTTTTGTTTATAATTAACTTTTCATCCATATCATCACTGCTGAAAAGAAAGTCCAGTGAAGAAATTTCTCCAACTTCATCATGGAAATGCGCATCACTATTAACAGCAAGATTTACTCGATATCGGCCGGCCAGTTTTAGCAATTTAAGTGAATTTTCTTTTCTGGCTCTTTCAAAAGTTTTTCTTTTATTATAAGAGCCGGCATTTAATTCTAAAATCACATTATATTTTTTTGCCGCTTTTACCAGTGCTTCTAAGTCAAGTGGATAGTTTTTTTGTACTGGATGTGTTATCATATCCACTGCAGGATTCTGCACTGCTTTTATTACAGCTTCAGTATATTCTTCAGTACTGTTTAAACTAAATCCAGTCTGAGAATGGATACCTGCAGTTACAAAATCAAGTCTTTCTAAAAGTTTCTGTGGAAGATCCAGTCTCCCATCATCAAGAATATTGGCCTCAACACCTTTTAATATCCTAACTCCATAAATTTCTTCAGGTATTACATCAAGATTTCCGAAATAATATTCGTGTGGACCTCCCGGCATCTTCGGACCGTGATCTGTAACAGCAATCATCCGTATTCCCCGCAGAAAAGCACCTCTGGCCATTTCATCTAAAGTAGAATATGCATGACCACTGTGAACCGTATGTGTGTGAAGATCTGCTTCTATTTTCATCAAATTTATCACTTCCCTTTTTTGTTGTTATTATAATCTTATAGAAGTTTTATTAAATTAAAATTGACTTAAAGTTAATTTACTGTAAACATTTTAACACATCACTCTCATATTTCAAGTAAAATAATAACAAGTAGTTTCCGATAAATTATTTTAGTTCTGCAAAAAGGGAGCTGCATTGTTTAAAAATAAATGGAGAAACTCTTTAAATAATAACATTTAGTTACAGAAAAAGACCCTCACTGCTGAAGGCCTCTGTTTTCACTCAATATTTTTGTTAAAAATGCCTGTATTCTTTCCGATTCTGGATTTACAAATATTTTTTCCGGTACAGTATCACTGATTATCTCTCCATGATCCATAAAAAATACTCTATCTGAAACATCTCGGGCAAAACCCATTTCATGTGTTACAACCATCATTGTAATTTTGTCTTCTGCTAGATCCCTAATTACACTCAATACTTCTCCAACCAGTTCCGGGTCAAGAGAAGAAGTTGGTTCATCAAAGAGCATAATATCTGGTTCCATTGCCATAGCTCTCGCAATTGCAACTCTCTGCTTCTGCCCTCCAGAAAGCTGAGCAGGATAAGAATCTTCTTTATCTTCAAGTCCTACTTTTTTTAATAAAGTCCTGGCTTTTTGTGCGGCAGTCTTTTTATCTTCTTTTTTGACAATAAGTAGAGCTTCAGTTAAATTATCCAGCACTGTTTTATGGGGAAAAAGATTAAATCCCTGAAATACCATACCCATTTTTCTATAAGCTTTTTTTCCTTCATTTTTTGTTGATATTCCTTCAACAAAAATTTCACCATCATTAATTTCTTCCAGACCTATTAGACATCTTAAAAGAGTACTTTTGCCAGAGCCAGAAGGACCAATTACAGATATAACCTCACCCTGCTGAATCTGGAAAGAGACATCATCTAAAACCTTTAAATCTCCAAAACTTTTATTTATTTTTTCTGCTTTTATCATTTCCAAATCTATCACCTATTCGTAAACAGAATATTTCTGCTCGAGTTTGCGGAATACTGTAACAATTACTGAACTAATTAGAAGATAAAAAACTGCAGCTATTATAAATGGTACTATAGAGAAATCTCTTGTTACTGCAACTTTTGCTGCCCTCAGCAGATCACCCAATCCTATTGCTGCGACAAGTGCACTATCTTTAACAAGATTAATTGCTTCATTGCTTGTTGGTGGGAGCACTCTTTTGACAGTCTGAGGAATAATAATCCTTGTCATTGTCTGACGATAATTTAATCCCAGAACCTGAGCTGCTTCATACTGTCCTTTATCAATAGAATCAATACCGGCCCTAAAAATTTCCGTAAAATATGCTCCATAATTAATAATAAAAGTTAAGACTGCAGCTGGAAAAGGCTGTAGTGTTATACCAATTACCGGCAGACCATAATATGCAAAAAACAGCTGCAGCAGTAGTGGAGTACCTCTAAAAACCCAGGTATAAAAGCCTAAAATAGTGCGCAAAAATTTAAACTTAGATATTTTCCCCAGTGCTCCAAGCACTCCAAGTAATACTGAAAAAATTGCTGTGATAATATATAGTTTAAATGTTATTATTCTTCCCTATAACATATAACTTGATACATTTAGAATATAGTTCTCCG
>CAZLIW010000168.1:0-4872 GCA_964559325.1 uncultured Halanaerobium sp.
AATGGGTGCCAAAAAAATTTGAAAAAATGGTACCGGGTACAAAATCCATCTTTTGTACCCGGTACAAATGAAAAAAATAACAAAGTAAAAGTTATAAAAACTTCAACTTTTAAGATAATCAATTAATTCCTGAATATTATTTTGATCTGTAAAGTCAACTGGATTATCAAATGCATCCAGCATTCCCTGTTCATCTTCTGTCAATTTCTCACTGCTTTTTTTCTTTTTATTTAATTTCCACTTCATCAGTCTCATCAGCATTTTATCTTTAAAAGATAATCTATTAAAATCAAATCCACCTCTGAGGTAAAAAAATCTAAATGAACTTAACTCTTCTCGGCTGAAATTTTTAGCCTTCACTTCTTCTATTACCTCTTTTCTGCCCGGTGAAGCACCTGTTGCAAAAATTGCTGTTTTTTTATCTTTTATGATATCAATATTTTTCTTAATAAATTGTGCTCCATTTATTCCTACAGCATGAAGGCTGCCGCCAAAAACAAGCATATCGTATTCATTCAGCATATCTTCCTCTACCTTTTTCCCAGAAATCAGATCAGCATTTAGTTCTTCAGCAATCCACTTTGCATGTTTTTCGGTAAATCCTGTCTTAGACCAATAAATAACAAGTGCTTTCACTAAATTCACCTCTTTTTAACTGTATTAACTGTAATATATATCTGCCGGTGGATGTCCATATCTATTCTGTCCGGGGGTTCCTGACTGAACGGTAAAAACAAATAATACAACAGCACCTATCAGCGGAATTAGGGAAATAAAAAACCACCAGCCACTCCTATTAGTATCATGCAGTCTGCGGACAAATACTGCAAGTCCCGGAATCATTACAAATAAAGAATAAAAAGCTGATAAGATTCTTCCATCCCAGATCATTCCTTCAACAAGCTCTAACAAAAAAATTATAATGAAATTTATAATCACAAATGTCCAGTATTCTCTTCTGCTGGCCCTGCCGCTAAACACAGCATATTTTTTTAGAACGTTTAAATAAATATCCAATTTTGTCACCTCCAGATTTGAATTTGATAAATAAAGATTGAAAAAGGATCTCCTGCAAGAAATATTTTGCGATAAATATAATTCCTTAGTGAACCTCTCCCACCAATTCAGAAATAAGGTTTGGAAGGAGTTTTCTTTTAACATGTTTGATAAAAAATCCACATATAATAACTGAGTTATAATAGTATATTTCAACAAATATTCCCTTTATCCTCCAGACAATATATCAATTTTTTGAGCTCTAAAATATAAAAAATCCCCTGCCCGGAAGATAGACTTTATTATCAAATCTATCTGCCAGAAGGGGATTAAATAACTTCAAAAATTAGTTTTTATCTTTAATTAAAACTTCATTCCAACAGAGATAGTGAACTTATCATATTCTACATCTTCATCACTGCCCTTATTCTTTTCAATTTCTCCATTGTTGACTGAATAAAGCATTTCAGCGGTATATCTTTCTCCAAATTCCATACCTGCACCCAGTGCATAGTAGAGGCCGCCACTGGTATCATCAACTTTATAGTCATCTTCAAAAGTGCTGTCTGTTCTGAAGCTATTAAATCCTAAATGCCCCACTAAGTAATATGGATTATTGGCCATATCGTACTGGGCCAGACCATAAAATGGAACAAATCCAATTTCTCCATCCTGACCTGATTCATCAACTTCGCGATCCATCTGATATGCCAGACCTCCACCAAGTGTCCATCTGTCAGTATAGGGAAACTTGTATTCACCGGCAATAGAAAATCCTCTGTCAATATCCATATTTTCCAGTTCTCCACTTGAATCGATTCCAGCTTTTATTTCCCACTGACCCTGACTCAGATAATCCTGTGCCATAACTGATCCACTAAAAATCAGCAGTGAAAGAGCTAAAACTGCAACAATAACTTTTTTCATAAAATTTACCCTCCTAATTTTTTGGTTCAACTGTTGAATAATCTTAAATGAAAAATCTCATTTACGATGTTCCAATAATACTTATTCAACAAATGACAATATTCTCCTCCCTGTTCAACAAAAAAATACCACCAATTGGTGGTATTTTAATGGTGAAATATTCGCTATATTTAAACATAGAACCAATTAATTTTTTAAATTATTATTCTCCAGCTTCAGGACCAAACTGTTCAAAAACAAGCAGCATATTTTTCATTTCAAAAAAGAATGTATGACAGGAAATAGTTGAACCGGAAATTATATCTACTTCTGGATTAAAATGAGTATCAAGTGTCATACCATAATATCTGCTCAAAAATTCTTCCTGACGCATCTCTGGATGATGATCATTTGCATCTAAAGGTTTCCATTTTGTAATAACAGCGGATTTTTCTTCAGTTTTAGAGTTTTCTGCCATCTTTACCACTGCAATAAAGTCTTCTGGATGTGAGTAAATAATTGTATTAACCCAGCTTCCATAACCAATCATTTCTCCACCTTTATAAAGTGGTACAAAAGGATATTTGACTTGATTTCTTTCTGGATAAAAAACATCTCCTGCTTCATCAGCACCTGTAAAATCAACTAAAGCATTAATATAATCATCCACTGTTCTTTCAGTCGAAATTTCCTGGTTTTCTCCACCACCAACAACTTCCATTGTATGAGCTGAAACTCCAGCTGACAATGCCACTATTAAAAACATCAAAACACCTAAACTTACACATTTCTTCATTTGAATACCTCCTTTTATTATATTACTGCGTGACAAAAGTCACAATAATATTCAAAATTTTTTCTTCAAAACTAAAGATATATAAAATATGTTCTAATATGTATAAAAATATTGCAAATTTACAGTAATATCAAAACTTAAAATATTTTTAAAAATGAACCTAACAACATTTATATCAATACGTTATTTATATCACATTATTAATTATAACAATTTCACACTTTTTTGTCAATTCAAAATTTCGAAAAATGAAATAAAATTATATTTATGTTAAAATATAAAAAAGGAGGCTGAGATAATGACAGACTCTATTGTGGGTAGGCAGCCAATCCTGGACAGAAATAAAAACATATATGCCTATGAACTTCTTTTTCGCTCACTATTAAAAGAACAGGTTTTTAATGGTGATAAAGCTACAGCAGAAGTAATAACCAATAGTCTTGAATTTATCGGACTTAATAATATAACATATGGTAAAAGAGCTTTTATTAATTTTACAGAAGATTTGATCAAGGAAGAAATACCTTCACTCCTGCCGTCAGAATATATTTCTATTGAAGTTCTCGAAAATATTGAAGTAGATGACTGTTTAATGACTTCTATTAAAAGACTTAAAAATGATGGTTTTCAGATTGTTTTGGATGATTTTGTTTTTAAAACAAAATTTATTCCCCTAATAAAAATAGCAGATTTAATAAAAATAGATTTCACTTTAACAAAAGGACAGGCAAGAAGAATAATCGTGGAAGAAATAAAAAAGCATTATAATTCAAAAATCTTATTTCTGGCGGAAAAAATTGAAAATTATGAAGAATTCCAGACAGCTTATAATTATGGATATGACTATTTTCAGGGCTTTTTCTTCAATAAACCAGATACAGTTAGCGGCAAAAAACTGCCTTCATATGAAATTAACTATTTAAAAATCATTGATGAATTAAACATAAATAAACCTAATTTTAAAAAAATTGAAGAAATAATAAAAAAAGATATTTCCATGTCTTACAGTCTCTTAAGAACAATCAATTCAGCTGCTTATGGATATGATGTAAAATCTATCGGTCAGGCAATCTCCCTGCTTGGAATAAAAAAATTAAAAAAATGGAGTACACTCTATTTTTTAAAAGGGCTCAGCAACAGCAAACCTGATATTTTATTTCAAAATACCCTTATAAGAGCTCATATGGCAGAACAGCTGGGAGAAGATTTCAATATATATGATCGAGAATTTGATCTTTTTACACTCGGTCTTTTTTCTACAATAGATGCTTATCTGGATAGACCTATAGAAGATATTTTGCCGAAATTATCTTTAAATATTACTATAAAAAATGCACTTATAAATCGGTCCGGAATCTTAGGTGATCTGCTCAACTTAATTATAATTTTTGAACAGGCAGATTGGAATAAGCTGACTGAATATAAAAAAAGGTACAGCCTTAATTATTCTGAAATATATGACAAATATGTTAATTCTATTAAATTAACTGAAAATGTTCTTAAAACCCTTTTGACATCCTCCCCGCCCTTAAAAAAATAAAGGCGAGGCTTTCTTTGCTATAATTCTGTAAATTAAACAATCATTGATAGTATTTTTTGTAAAAACATCTATTTTAATGTATAATTTAACAAAGTGAAAAGAATTCATGCTGTACTCATACCCATTAGCTGAAGAAAAAATAATCTCACAAAAAGGACGGATATTATGAAGGATACTATAGTAGCCAGGCAGCCAATTTTTGACACAGACAAAAATGTGGTGGCATATGAAATAGTTTTTAAAAAGTTTTTTGGCAGCCTGAATATTAAAAAAGATTCTGTTGAAAATAATATATCTGCTGAAGATATCAATGATAGTGTTGATCTGATGGAAGAACATGGCCTTTCTGATTGTGATAAAATATTTATTACTTTTACAGCTGATCTAATAAAAAATGATGTGCCATTTTTGTTCCCTGCTGACAATATTGCTGTAGAATTAGCTCCGAATACTGTGTTTGATAAGCATGTAGCTGATAAGATTAAGCAGTTAAAAGAAAAAGGATATCTAATAATAATGGACATCTCTGTCTTAAATGACAGCTTTAATTCTATAATTAACTATGCTGATATAATTAATATTGATTTTAAAACTTCCAGTGATATTAATCACAAAAATATTATAAAGACTATTA
>CAZLIW010000169.1:0-4858 GCA_964559325.1 uncultured Halanaerobium sp.
TAGACTGGATAGAAGAAGAACAGCCTGATATTCTGGGTCTGCAGGAAATAAGGATTCAGGATGATCAGCTGAAAAAGAAGCTCAGAAATATAGATGATTATCATTCCTATTTTAACTTTGGTGAAAAAAAGGGATACAGTGGTGTTGCACTTTATACTAAAGAAGAACCACTGCTGGTGGAAAATGGACTGGGAGTAGAGAGATTTGACAGGGAAGGAAGGGTTCTTAAAGCAGAATATCCTGACTTTGTTCTTCTTAATATTTATTTTCCCAATGGTAAGAGGAGCAAAAAAAGACTGAATTACAAGCTGGACTTTTATGATGAGGTTCTGGATTACTGTGAGAAGCTTAGGGAAAAAGGGAAAAAAGTTCTGATTTTTGGAGATTATAATACTGCACATCATCCTATTGATTTGAAAAATCCGGAAGCAAATAAAGACACCTCTGGCTTTCTGCCTGTAGAAAGAGAGTGGCTGGATAAGCTGGAAGATCACGGTTATATAGATACATATCGATATTTTTATCCTGATAAAGAGACCTATTCCTGGTGGAGTTACCGCACAAGAGCCAGAGAAAGAGATGCTGGCTGGAGAATAGATTATCATTTTATATCTGAAGAACTGAAGGATAATCTAGAAAATGCAGATATTCTGACAGATGTAATGGGTTCTGATCACTGTCCGGTAACGGTAGAGCTGGAATTTTAGAAATTACTAAGCTAAAAAATGGAATTAGTTAATCATCTAATCATTTAAAAAAATTGGCTGTTTATTTAGTGAATTTTTGACATATTATTGGAATTACATATTTATTGTGAAATATAGTACAAAAATTTGACTAATTATTCTGTCTATGATAATATAATTTACGATAAATGAATTTTTAAAATATTATAATAATTGCAGAAAGGTGTGTTAGATTCTGGATAATAATATATTTATACCATCTGATTTAACTGCTGGACGTGCAGCAATGTTAATTGCTTTAACTGATACAAGGAAAAATGAAGAAGAAATTAAAAAATATTTATATAAAAGAGGTTTTTCCTGTGCTGCTACTGAAATAGGAGGAACTATTGGAGAAAGATTTTATCAAAAACTAACAGATGCACTAATTGGAGCAGCTTTAAATAATAATGTGATCACCAAAAAATCTAAGTCTGAAGTACATGCAATTATACATGCCAGCAGAGAGGCACAGCATGGATTTTTAATGGATGTACCAAGTGCTACTAATGTGGGAATTAAAATTGCAATTGTTAAAAAGGACCACTGGCTTTCTGTAGCAATGTTTGGCAATGCCGCTCTGCATGATTTAACCAATCATAATAGAACCGGTTTGGGGACAATGCATATTTAAATATTTCCAATTAGTTAAATTATTCAATAAATTTAAAAAAATTAAAAAATAAAGAAGGAATTATTCAATTTATATTTAATTATTTATTAGAGATTATAATTTTCGGAGATTTTAAAAGTGGTATAATTGAGTTTAAAAGTTTTTAATAAAATTAGAGATTATTAAGATGAGATATTTAGAGACTGAGAAAGATTAGAGAATGAGATATTGAGAGATACTGTTTATTATATGGATAGATTTACAGTTAGTAAACTGTAATTTATTAAAATAAAATATTTTGAGCGGGATGTTTATTGTACATCCTCAGCGATTAAGTGATTAAGAATAGCTCTTCACAAAAGCTTTGTGCTTTTGTAAGCTATTCTTTTTTTGTTTTCTAAATACTTTAAAAGGGAGGTGACATCTGGATTACGCAGTTTTTTGTCTTAATATAATAAGGGGGTTAAAAAAATGATACGGAAGCTCGGAAATTATTTGACTAGACTTTCTCTTAAGTATGTTCCAGGTCCAAGTATTTTTGCGGTATTATTGACTTTTGTGGCATTTATATTAGGAGTTACTATTGCAGACAACACACCTATGCAGATGGTGTTTAACTGGTATGATGGATTATGGGGACTTCTCACATTTAGTATGCAGATGGCTTTAATGGTTATCACAGCTTCAGCTATTGCTAATGCTCCAGGAGTTAAAAAATGGACAAAAAAATTAGCTTCAATACCAAATAACAGTAAACAGGCAGTTTTTATGGTTACTTTGGTCTCGACAATATTAGCGGTGGTTCATTCGGGTTTATCATTAATAGTAGGTGCCTTATTGGCAAAAGAAGTAGCAAAATCTTTGAGAATCAAAAAAATTCCATTTGAATATGGGCTTATAGGTGCTGGTGCTTATATTGGCCAAATGATGTGGCATGGTGGACTTTCAGCATCTGTTGGACTTTTAATAGCAACACCCGGTCACTTTTTGGAAGATGTAATAGGTATAATTCCAATGTCAGATTATGTACTTAATCCAATGAATATTTTTGTTACTCTGACATTAGTAATTCTGCCGCCATTTCTTGCAATGATGTTAAATCCTAAAGATAGTGATGAATATACTGAATTATCTGATGACACTATAAAAGTGTTAGAAGAAAAAGAAGATGGATATGGTGAGATGCCGGAGAATCCAACTTTTGGTGACAGATTAAATCACAGCAGAATAATTAATATTGCACTGGGATCTCTTGGTATGATTTATGTAGTATATCACTTTGCAACTAAAGGTTTTGCTTTAGATCTTAATATTGTTAACTCGAGTTTCCTATTTATCGGAATTTTATTACATGGTACAGTTTACAGATATGTTAATGCAGTTCAGGAAGCTACTGGCTCTACAAGTGGTATAATATTCCAGTTTCCTCTTTATGCAGGAATTATGGGAATGGTAAGATATTCTGGTATGGTTGATATTTTTGCACAGGGAATAGTTGACATGTCAACAACCTTTACATTTCCATTCTGGATGTTTATAACCTCCAGTATTGTTAATATTTTTGTTCCAAGTGGAGGCGGACAGTGGGCAGTATTAGGTCCAATAGCAGTTAAATCAGCTGAATTAATAGATTATGATGTTATTAAAACTTCATTATGTGTTGCCTATGGAAACACCTGGACAAATATGATTCAGCCTTTCTGGGCTATTGCGCTTTTAGGAATAACTGGATTAAAGGCTAGAGATATTTTAGGATACAGTATTACAATTATGCTTTTAAGTGGTTTTGTATTTGCCTTTGGAGTATTATTCTTACCAGTTTAATAATCAGTTTAAAAAGGAGTGGCATTTAAGATGACTAAAGAAGATCTTAAAAAACCTGAACTTAGGGAAGCAACAATTGAAGAAATACACAAATATTTTAAAAGTGGTAAATTAACCTGTAAGGAATTAGTGAAATTTTATCTTGATAGAATTGAAAAATTTGATAAAAAGGGTCCATCTTTAAATTCTGTAATTAAAGTAAATCCAAAAGCTTTAGAAAAAGCAGAAGAGCTTGACAAAAAGTTTTCTGAAGATGGATTTGTTGGACCACTTCATGGTATTCCAGTATTGCTAAAAGATAATGTAGATACACATGATATGGAAACAACAGCAGGATCACTCAGTTTGGAAAATGTAATTCCAGAAGATGATGCTTTTATTACAGAGAAGTTTAGAGAAGCAGGTGCAATTATTCTGGCCAAAACCAACTTACATGAATTTGCAATCTGGGGAGAAACTATAAGTTCAGTACTAGGTCAGACATTAAATCCATATGATTTAACAAGGACACCTGGCGGATCAAGTGGTGGTACAGGAGCCGGTATAGCTGCTAACTTTGGTATGGTTGGAATTGGAACAGATACAATAAATTCTATTAGGTCTCCCGCTTCAGCCTGTAGTTTGGTTGGTTTTCGCCCAACAGTTGGCATGGTAAGCCGTGATGGTATTGTCCCTTATTCCTTTACTCAGGACACAGCAGGGCCAATTACAAGAACTGTTGAAGATGCAGTAAAGGTGCTGAAAGTGATTTCGGGATATGACGAAAAAGATCCCAAAACTGCCTGGTCGGTCAATAATATACCGGATGATTTTGAAAATTATTTCAAAAAAGATGGTTTAAAAAATAAAAAGATTGGAATACTGTGGAGCTTTTTAGGTGATGATGAAATACATAAAGAAGTCAACAAAGCATTTAAAAATTCAGTAGAAGTTATGAAAAATAACGGAGCAGAAATAGTAGATATTAAAGAAGAAATAGATTCAGATAAATTGATTTCTGAAGTTAGTGTACATCTCCATGATCTAAAAGCACATTTGAATTCTTATCTTGAAGATTTAGGAGATCGTTCAGAAGTTAATTCACTGTCTGAAATATTAGAATCAGGAAAATATCATCCAGGAATAGAAGAAAATATTAAGAAAGCACTGAAACTGGATGTTGGAACTCCAGAGTATAATGAAAGATTGATTAAAAGACTGGAACTAAGAGATAATGTTATGAATATCATGGCAGAATATAATTTAGATGCCATTATATATCCACATCAAAAAAGACCGGTGGTTCCAGTAGGTGGATCTCAGGTTGAAAGAAATGGAGTTATTGGATCGGTTACAGGATTTCCAGCCTGTGTGGTTCCAGGAGGTTTTACAGAACCCACTGAAACAGCTTCAGTAGGAGTACCTATTGGATTGGAAATTTTGGCACGTGAGTGGGATGAAGCAGCTCTTATCGAAATTGCTTATTCATTTGAGCAGGCCAGTAATTTTAGAAAGCAGCCAAACCTCACCTAAACTATAAATATGATGTATACCAAGCCCGTATATACGGGCTTGGTATAGTAATTGAGGAATTTATTACATATTCATCTCTAAATTAATACTTCAATAAATTTAAAAATTTTATTTTTAATATCTGATATAAGGAGGACAAGTAATGTCAGTTAATGAGAAAGAGAAAGAATTGAAGCAGAAAAAA
>CAZLIW010000170.1:0-4828 GCA_964559325.1 uncultured Halanaerobium sp.
AGAGAATTATAGGAATGTTAAATTTTTAGTATATGAGCTTTAACTAAATTCCCCTTTGGACAGCTCAAACTTTACTTTTGGAAAAATCAAAGTTACTATTAATCCAAAATAAAAGCCATCAGCTGTTCAAGCGCAGCCAGATGGCTTTTATTATTTATATTATTAATTTTTCATTTAAGTTATTACTTATTTCTTTTTCCTATTTACCAATGCAGCCAGCAAAATACTTATTTCAAATAATAATATCATTGGTCCAGCCAGAAGAAGTTGAGAAATAATATCTGGAGGAGTAAATACTGCACTACCAACAAAGATAACTAAAATACTAACTTTGCGGTATTTTCTCAAAGTATCAGCTGTAATCAAATTAAGCTTTGCCAGTAAAGTCACCAATATTGGCAGCTCAAACACAATACCAAATGAAAGCAGAATTGAGCTAATAAATCCTATATAACTTCCAAAAGAAAAATTAGGTTCAATATTCATACTTGGCATTGAAAATTTGACAAAAAATCTGATAGACAAAGGTATTATTATTCTGTAGGCAAAATAAGCTCCTAAAAGAAAAAGAAAAAAACCAGAAAAAAGAGAAAATACAAGATATGTTTTCTCTTTTTTCTCTAATCCAGGTTTAACAAAAATCCAAATCTGAGAGAAAATAATTGGAGATGTAACAATAACACCTACAATTAAAGCAATTTTAATGTAGGATAAAAACAGTTCAGGTGGAGTTAAATATATAAAATCTAGTTCCTGTACTGGATCCAGCAGTAATTCAATGATAATATCCATATAAGCAAAACTTACAGAAGCACCAATAAGAATAACTACTGCTATTATAATAAGTCTTTTTCTTAATTCAGTTAAGTGTTCAATTGGTGACAATAATAACTCCTCCAACTTCCTCATCCCCTATTTTCTAAAAATTATTTCTTATCTCCATCATCCAGTGACAGTTCTTCAGAAATATCAGCCTCTTTTTTCACTTCATTGGCAGAATCTTTGAATTTACGGATTGCTTTACCAAAAGCTTCACCAACATCCGGCAGTTTGGATGGGCCAAAAACAACAAGTGCAATAATTAAAATCAAAACTAATTCCATAGGACCTAATCTTCCAAACATAATTATTCACCACCCTAATTTAGAATATCTTACCATTTTAAACACAGTTATAAAAGACCATATTTTTCTCTTCTGCTGCAACCCTTTCTCCATGAGTATAAACAATAGGCTGTCTGGAAACAGATCTTCCAATTATTGTAATACCAATCTCTTCAGCAATTTCTATTGCCAAACTGCTGGGAATACTTCTGGATACAACAATCGGTATCCTGCAGCTTACAGCTTTTAAAATCATATCAGAAGAAATTCTTCCAGTAGTAATAATAATACTTTTATCAAGTTCTATTCCTTCAAAAAGTGCTCTACCTACTGATTTATCTACTGCATTATGTCGTCCAACATCTTCTCTAATAACCAGCAGCTGTTCCCGGTCTGCAACTGCAGAACAGTGAACTCCACCAGTTTTTTTATAAATTACTGCTTTTTTGAGCATTTCTACTGTCAGTTTTTTTAAATTACTAAGTGAGACCACCAAATCTGAATTTATTTTTTCTAAATTATAAAAATCATCTTTAAGATAGCTGTCACTTCCACAACCTGTTGCAAGAATACTATTTAAACTATACTCCTCTTCAGCAATTGTTCTGCTGCTTTTGATATTTATAATTTTAAGATCTTCACAGGCAGCAAGAGCCATAATATCATCTATCCCTTGAATTAAGCCTTTGTTATACAGATATCCCACTGCCAGCTCATTCAGATTTTGTGGAGTACACATAAATGTCAACAATTTTTTCTCATTAACATTTAACTCTACAGGGACTTCCTCACAAATATTTAATTTACTTAATCCCTCTTTTAAAGACATCTATTTATCCTCCCAATATTACGGCACTTCTTTTCTAATTACTTCTATCCATTCAGTTAAAGCAACTGCATGATCATCTTCCAGATGTTTTGAAGAATAAAGATATGGCACTCCATTTGAAGCATTTAATGTTTTAATATCATTGTATTCTTCTTTATCTCTAATATTATCCATAACTTTTTTAAACTCTTCTTCAGAAATCATATATGGTTCATATAAAAAAACTGAAGCTTTTGTAGGTCTTGGATAGGTTTCCGAATCATCCCTAACTCTCTCAGCTATTAATTTATATAAATCTTTATCTTCAACCTGAGCCATTATTTTTGCATACTGTATAGTCATTGAATCATCTGAAAAAAGATATACACCTGCAGATCCCCTCAAAACTCTGATATCTTCATATTTTTCTTCACTTTTAAGCTTTTCCAGGGTTTCATCCAGTTTTTCTTCTGTTAATGACATCGGCTCTTCTTTAAAGTTCTCAAAAACAGTTATTTTAGCTTTTTTGGAATTATCTCGCGTAATTCCGGCTATTTTTTCGGCAGTTTCTATATTACCCTTCTTTTCTTTCATCTTATCACACCTTATCAGGCAGGAAAAGGTTTAACCTTTTCCTACCTAAATATTATTATTATTAATTACTTTTTAGCCAGGAATTAATCCCATGCTGTCAAGTTCATCTGCAACTTCTTTCATATCAAGTCTTTCTAGAGTTTCATAAGTAGGTGCACCGGTTTCAGAATCCCAGCCCATCTCTTCATAGAACATTGTTTTTGCTTTTTCCATATCATCTCTATCCATTTTGATAGTTCCTGCATCAAATGCTTCTTTATCTGGATCCATATCAAACACCCAGTTACAGATCTGATCATGTTCATTGCGCATATCTGTAGTACCCATCTGCTTTACAGTTAGTGCTCTGTGGAGAGTAATAATTCTTTCTCCCATTTTATCCAGTTCTTTTTCTGTAACTTCCATACCAGTTGTCTTGCTGAAATACTGTGCTTCAACAGTGGTATCTCCTCTGTAATTTCTATCTTTTAGTGGTGAGGTTACCATTGGGAACATCCAGTTACATACTGTCATCGAATCATGTAAAGCATTTCTTACCAGACTCCACTTTGCAAATTTAGCTTTATACTCATTCATCGGAGTATAGTTTGCAGGTACATCAAGTGCATCTTCTGATCCCCATACTTCTGCTGCAATTTCCTTATTCAATTTAATTGGCAGCCCACTATGAATAAAGTTCTGATGTGAGTGACACATAGGATCACGGTTAAATACTAGATTAATAAGTGATCCGACCTGTCCATTTGATTCATTAGCATGATGTAAAGGATATCCCATTACAGGTGACCACTGTTTCATTGAAGCATCATCCCAGTAATCATCTTCAAATCCCCATCTTTCTGCAACTTTTACCGAACCATCAGAAATGTGGCTTAATTCTCCTTCAGCAAAAGCAAGTCTTCTATAGAAATCTACTAAAAATTCAGGATCCCCTGCTTCATACTTATCCCAGGGAATACTGTTATATTCATCAGCAGGTAATACATCTTTCAAAATACCTTTATTATAAGCATACCAGAGATCTCTACCCAGCTGACCATAATTAAACCAGAGACCATAATCATCTGCTAGCTGAGCTCCCAGAGTTTTTGTTATAAAGCTTGCTTTTTCTGTTAAATCAGCATTTTTCATAACATACCAATGATTAAAGTACCCCATACATGTGTTAGCTACATAACGTGATTTGCCATACTTTTCCAGTTCGGGCACTTCTACATGTGAATGACAGCGAACAGGACAGGATTGACATCCACCCATTCTTACTGTATGGTCTGCACCCATTTCCCCAAGGTCTTTTAGTGCTTTCATAGTTCTAAATCCAATTTTATTTATGTTTTCTGGTTTACAGATTCCTGTTTCTATTTCTTTATCTGCGGCACCCCAATACAAGCCTTCCTGAGCTGTCCAGCGGCTACCCGGATCATGAAATTCTGCCCACGGCTGTGGTGTTGAAGGTACAACATGCTGATTATTTGCACCAATAATTGACATAACATGATCATTTAATTTGATCCATTCTTTTGTGTCTGCTGCATATTTTACAGAACCGGTACCGATAATACCAATAGCTTTAAGTTTTTTGGAACCTAAAACAGCACCGTGTCCACCAGCAGAGTGATTTCCATTTGTCATTATGGTTGAAAGATTTACTAAATTTTCTCCTGCCTGTCCGATTGCAGCTACCTGAGCTTCTTTACCCATAATACTTGCAACCTGAGCAGTTGTGTCAAAAATACCCTGTCCCCACATTCTACCTGCATCTTCTATTGTTACTTTATCATTTTCTATCCTCAGCCATACCGGTTTATCTGATTTACCTTCAACAATTATTGCATCCCATCCTGCATATTTCATCTCCGGTGAAAAATGTCCACCCATGTGGCCATCTCCTACCAAATTATATGGATTCATCGGTAAAAGTGAAGTGATATTAGTTCTTGCAGTACAGGGAACTCCAGTACCTGTAATTGGGCCAGCGCCCAGAACAATTTTATTTGCTTCATCAAAAGGTTTAGTTCCTGCAGGAACTTCATCCCATAAAACTTTATATCCAAAACCCATGCCGCCGATATAATCAATATAATCTGCTGTATCTTCAGCGGTCACAGAACCATTTGTTAAATTAACTCTTAATATTTTACCAGTCCAGCCTTTATATTTTGGCATATTTCTTTACCTCCCTATATAACTTTGAATTATTAATAACTTGCCTGACCTTTTATCATTCTTTCTCTTTCTATTAATGCTCTTTCTACTTCATCCCATGATACAAACTTTAATGAACCGGTTGGACATCCTGCTACACAGGTAGGTTCACCTTCAC
>CAZLIW010000171.1:0-4690 GCA_964559325.1 uncultured Halanaerobium sp.
AATTATTTCCAATTATGACATATTATATGTTAAAATAATATGATAGGGAGGATATTTATGAAAGGGAGAAATGCTGAACAGCAGTACAAACAGATGCAGATTAAGACAGCAGGACCTGGGAAACTGCTTTTGATGTTATATCAGGGAAGCATTAAATTTATGAAACTTGCAGTTAAAGGAATAGAATTAAATAATATTGAGGCAGCACATGAAAATATCATTAAAGCCCAGAATATTATTCTGGAATTAAAAGGAACTTTAAATAAAGAACAGGGTGGAGAAATTGCTAAAAATCTTGAAAGACTCTATGATTTTATTTATCAGGAGCTTCTTCGGGCAAATCTCCGCAAGGAAAAAGAACATATTGAAAATGTAATTCCACTGGTAGAAGATCTTTTTGAGTCATATCAGGAAATAGTTAAAAGACAGAGTTCAAAAAAACTTAAAGTAAATGTAGGTGGCTAATTATGGATAATCTTCTCCAGCTTTATGAAAAATTAGGTGATTTAATGGATAGGGAAAAAAAATTTATTGAGTCAGAAGAAATACAATCTCTTTCTGAGAATTTAAAAGAAAAAGAAAAAATTATGAAAAAAATCGATGAAGTTGATATAGATAAATATTTTTCAGAACTGGAAGATGGACCAGAAAAAGCAAAATATCTCTACAGGAGACTGGAAGAATTAAAAACTTCTGAAACAAAAAACATAGAAAAAATGCAGAACAGCCGCAGAGAAATAAAAGAAAAGATGATAAAGCTATACAGCAGAGAAAAAAGTATAAAAGGTTATATAAAAAGAGGAAAAATTGAAGCTAAATTCTTTGATGAGAAAAGTTGATTTTACGAAAGAGGGATGAAATTGAAAAGTCTAAAATTAAAAATCATGCTTGTAATCAGTTTAATGGTCATAATATTATTTGGGACCAGCTTTTATCTGGCTGAGCGTCAGGTAGCAGATATTTTTGAAGAAAATATAATTCATTCTGCAGATCAGGTTTCAAACAGCAATGCCAAAATACTTGAAGAGTGGTTTGCAGGTATTAACAAAGAGATGAATCTTTTAACACAGTCAGATACAGTGCAGAGTATGGACTGGGACAGGCAGTTTGCCTATCTGAGAAGGGCAATGGAAGAGCTGGATGATATAGAAACATTTTATACAGCCAATAGGCAGGGCCATTTTAATATAACTAGTGGTGGTGAAGGAAGTATAGCCGATAGGGACTATTTTAAAGAGACTATAAAAACACAGGAGCCTGTTGTTTCCAGCCCGATTTATAATAAAGATACAGGTGAACTGGTAGTTGCTGTTGTTCACCCCATTTTTAATCAGGGATATTTTAATGGAATTCTCGGTGCAACTGTAAAACTGGATCGTTTAAGCGAAATTGCATCCGGTATGAATATAAATGGAGAAGGCCGCGGATTTATAATTGACAAACAAAATAATATGCTGGCATATCCAGAAAAAGAATTTTTGGGTAATAATAAGTTCTATCAGCAGGCCGGTGCAGAGTTGAAAAACATTCTGGACAAAATGGCAGAAGGAGAAGACCAGACACTTAGCTATTCTCAGGCAGGACAAAACTTTCTCATATCTTTTGCTCCGATACCTGGAACAGACTGGTCACTGGCAACCGAAGTTGATGAAAAAATAGTATTTTCAGAACTGGCAGATCTAACCCGATCTTTTGTTCTTTATGCAGTAATAGGAATAATTCTGGCACTGGTAATAGCTTATCTGATTGCCCGTTATATAGCAGAACCGATCAAGATAGTTAGCCAGGAAGCGAAGGAGATTGCAGGCGGGAATTTGATTGTTAAAAAGGGTGATGATAGAAAAGTTAACAAAAGAAATGATGAAATTGGTATTTTGATTGAGTCATTTAAATCTATGCGGAGCAGTCTGCGCCAGATGATAATTGAACTTATTGAATCTATTGAACAGATGTCAGCTGCAGGTGAAGAGCTAAATGCAACTGGAACACAGGTAGGAAAAGCTGCATCAGAAGTTAGTTCTTCAGTAGAAGATATAGCCAGTGGAACAGAAGAGCAGACCGCTATGGTTGGTCAGACACAGGAAAATATAAATGATCTGGTTTTAAAAGTAAAAGATATCAACCATCTTTCAGATGAAATGGATGAACTGGCATCAGAAGTGATGAAAAGTATTGAAGCAGGAAATAACTCACTGGATAATTCTGAAGATAGGATTAAAAATGTGAATGAAAACTCCCGCTCTGCAGCAGAGAAGATATATAAGCTTGGTGATCTTTCAGAAGAAATAGGGGGTATTGTTGATTTAATTAAAGGTATCTCCTCACAGACAAATCTTCTTGCCTTAAATGCAGCTATAGAAGCTGCCCGAGCAGGAGAAGCAGGTAGAGGATTTAGTGTTGTTGCAGATGAGATAAGACAGCTTGCCGAAGAATCGTCAGATGCAACAGATAGAATTTCAGAATTGGTAGAGGAAGTTCAGAAAAATGTATCTTCCGCAGTTAAAGAAATGGACAGCAGTGTTGATATAGTAGCTGAGAGTGTTGAATCTATAGAATATACCGGTCACAGTTTCAATTATATTAAGGAAAAAGCAGCCGAACTAAGAAATATAATAGAGAAAATTTCTCAGAGTCTTGAAGAAATGCTTAGTGGCAGTGATCAGGTGGACAAAGCAGTAAAAAATATTGCACAGGTTACGCGTGAATCTGCTTCAAGAGCGGAAAATGTTGCCGCATCATCTGAGGAGCAGACAGCGGCTACTGAAGAAATATCTGCTGCTTCAGAAGATCTGGCAGAAATGGCCGAAAATTTAAATGAACTGGTGAGGCGTTTTAAAGTTTAAATAAAACACCTCGAAAATGGGAGGTAAATTAATTGCAGGATAATAATTATCTAGATCTATTTTTTGATGAGACAAAAGAATATGTTGAAATACTCAATAATGGGATATTAACTTTAGAAAATAATCCAGATGATAAAGAGACAATAGATGCTGTCTTTAGAGCGGCACATTCTCTTAAAGGTATGGCAGCAACTATGGGTTTTGAAAATCTTACAGAATTAACCCATAAAATGGAGAATATGCTGGACAGGGTTAGAGATGGAAAATTGAGTGTAACAACTGGTTTTATCGATCTTCTGCTGCAGGGACTGGATAATATCCAGTTTTTAGTTGAAAAAATCAGAGAAAATGAAGGAGAAGAACCGGCAGGTATCGATATGGAAGGTTTTATAGAGGAAATATCCAATTTCACTTCAGATCAGAAAAGTGCAAAAAAAGAAGATAACTCTGAATCAGGATCTGCTGGTTTATCTGCAGAAGAAAAAAGTGATCTTCTCAAAAAGAAAAAAGAAAAAGAAAGAGTTTATCAATTAAGTGTAGAGGTTGATGATGCAGATTTTATAAGTGTGCGTGCTTTTATGGTTATCAAAAAAATCGAAGAGATGGGAACATTTTTTAAGTCAGAACCATCCAGAGATGAAATTGAGAACTCTCAATTTGAAGGTAATAAGATAAATATTTACTTTTTGAGCTGGCTTCCTTCTGAAGAAGTAAAAGTAGAAATTGAAGATATCAGCAATATAAAAATAATGAATATAAATGAACTAGAATCTTCAGAATTAGAAAGTGTTCAGGAAGAAAAAAAAGAAAGTCTGCATGCAGAACATAAAGTTAATTCATTTCAGTCCAGTTCGACTGTTCGAGTTGATATTTCCAAATTGGATAAACTTATGAATATGGTTGGAGAACTTTTAATAAACAAAACCAGACTTCAGTCACTTGATATAGAAAGAGGTAAATTCACTGAAATAATTCCTCAGCTTGACAGAGTAACTATGGAGCTGCACCATATTGTTATGCAGATAAGAATGGTTCCTGTTGGAGTCATGTTCAGCCGCTTCCCCCGCATGATTAGAGATCTTTCCCAAAAAATGGGCAAAGAGATTAATTTTGTGATGGAAGGTCAGGAAACAGAGCTTGACAGGTCAATTATTGATGAGCTTTCTGATCCTCTTACACATCTGCTGAGAAATGCAATTGATCATGGAATTGAAACACCGGAAGAACGAAAGCAGAAGGGTAAAACAGAAGAAGGAAAAATTGAACTTAAAGCATATCAAAAAGGCAGTGAAATCATGATAGAAGTTAAAGATGATGGAGCTGGAATAGATGCTGATAAAATAGGGAAAAAAGCTGTTGAAAGAGGTATAGTTTCTGAAGAAGAATTAGAACAGATGGATAAAAGAGACATACTGGATTTTGTATTTCATCCAGGATTTAGTACTGCTGAAGAAGTAACAGATGTTTCCGGACGGGGAGTAGGTATGGATATTGTCCGTAATGTAGTTAAAAAACTTGATGGACAGATTAGCATTGATTCTGAGTTTGGAGAAGGCAGCAATTTTGTAATTTCACTTCCACTTACACTTGCTATAACTCAGGCGCTGATGGTTAATATAACAGATGACATATTTGCCATACCTCTTAATTCAGTTAGTGAAACACTGATGATTAATGAAGAAAACATTAAAAAAGTGAGGGGTAAAGATGTAATTGTATTGAGAGATAATACGATCCCCCTTGTTTCTGCAGATAAAATTCTTGGCAATGAAAACAGCAGCTATGTTTCAGACAGCAAAGATCTATCTGTTGTTATACTCAAAAGTGGAGATAGGAGAATAGGACTT
>CAZLIW010000172.1:0-4673 GCA_964559325.1 uncultured Halanaerobium sp.
TGGAGGAAATCAAATGATACTGAAGAAAAAGAAACTTATACTTTTTTTAGCTACACTAGTTATTTTATTACCTATAATTCAGATTCCATCATACTCTTACGACAATTTAGCAGAATTTGATTACGTAGGACCTGGGTTATATGAAACAGATTTAGTAGTAATAGAAGGTGGAGAACGTTTAGAAAACTATACCACCGTTGGAAACGTTTCCATGTGGAATACGAGAAATGAATTATTTATTCAAATAACAACAGATGAAAACTGGACACTAAAGGAAACTATGATATTTGTAGGAAATGATGAAATACCTGTTTCAACAGGTGGTAATCCTAAAATGAGCAGCTTCCCCTACATAAATAGATTTAAAGAAGATGAATATTCCTATACTTTAGTACTTAAACTTGTTGATGATTTAGATATGTCTTGGGGAAGAAGAGATGAAGAAAAGAGAATACCTAAGATTTCAGTGTGTACTAAGGTTAGAAATATTGGAGAGGAAGATATTCAAGAAAATCAATTATTTGCATGGGCAGAAGGTAACCACCAGTTTGAAGTTAACTCTGGATGGTATGTAAACTATGCTGTGGTACATCCAAAGACCGGACATTTTATCGATAGTCCTGTCGAAGGTGTAAATTATAAAACACCTACAGCTAAAGGCAAAACCGACGAAGGAGGAGCCTTCGACTATATAGAGGGAGAAGATGTAGAGTTTTATATAGGAGAAGTATATATAGGGAAAGCTAAAGCTGACCATAAAATTACTCCCTATGAAGTATTTAATACAACAAATAAAGATGACGAAAGAGCAGTAAATATGGCAATGCTTCTTCAAAGCTTTGACAGCGACGGTGACACGAAGTCTGGAATAACAATAACTGATAATGTAAGTGATGCTTTTAATGAAGTTGTCGAAGAATCGGGGATAGAAGTTGATTTTTCAGACACCGAATTAGTACAAATGCTTATTAGAGAAACAGATAATAGAAATGGAAATAAATTAACAATAGTATCTCAAGAAGAAGCTAAACAAAATTTAAAGGAGAATACCGACAGCGATATATTCAGAAAAAATGTATCAAAAACAGAAGGCACTGTAAATACTAAGGCAAAACTTGAGTTAATGCGAGGATACGTTCCAGCACAAAAAGCCAACGGTGATCCTGTAGATTTAGAATACTATGACAGAGTTTATGATACTGAAGGGAATTATGAAGAAATTTTAATTGAAACAAGAACTGAAGCTAAGCCTCTAATTACGGCTTATACAGATGAAGTTCCAGGAACTGGTGCTTCTGATGTATTTGCAGCTGTATCAAGAGATGATGGAGCTTCTTGGAAGATAACTAATATATCAAAATCTGCCGATAAATCATCATTTAAGTTGTCAAATGGAGAAGATTATCCTGGTGATGTTAGAAAACCACAGGTTAGAATTAAAGGAAATCGTATTTTAATAGCATGGTCCTCAACCTTTGCAAGAACAGGAAAACCAACCTATGCTATAAAGATAAATGATGAAGAGTCCGAAGATCACTATCCATATGATGATGAATATTACGAAGAAGATATATGGGGTGTATCAGGACCTCAAAGGTCTTTAGATTACACTGATCTTGGATATCCGGAAGTGGGAGAGATACCTTTCAGTGTTGTTTGGACATGTAGAGGAGTAATAGATGAATTAACCGGAGAAATAACCTGGTATAAACCGGAAAGACTAACTTCCGGTAGAAGAGATGTCTGTCAGATAATGATGGAAGGTGCTGAAGACGTAGGTTTTGCTGTAGTATGGCAGGAAGATCCTGAGGGATTACGTCCTGGTGAACAGGCTGGTCCTGGTGAAGGATGGAGCGGAGCTACAACAAACCACAAAACCGACATATGGTACTCATTTATAAGATGGGATAAATTCTTAGATGTAGATGAAAACTATATCAATAAAGGAGCTTCAACTCAAAAAGAAGAAGATGAAGAGGACGAAGAATTAACTGGAAGACCAAAGGCACTAGTTCCTTTCAAATTACCTGTAAGATTATCCGATAACGATACAGTAAATCTAGATAATATGAAAGTAGACTATAGTTCAATACAAAATCAATTAGATGGAATGATCGAAGGGGAATATATTGAAGTGGAAGCAGATGAATTTATGCCTTTAATAGAAGATGAAAACAGTCAGGGAACACATCAATACGGATATGTAAACCTTGCTGAATATTATCCATATCTTGGTACTGAATACAGAATAACCGATAAGCTTTCATACAAGATAAATAATCAGGGAGTAGATAAATATGTTGCGGTAACAGAGGACGGAAGATTACTGGATGGAAATACCGGAGCATCTAGACCTAATATAAAAATACAAAAATACCAAAAACCAGATGGTACTTTCAGTGGATGGGCAATGGTATGCTACGAAGAGACTAAAGGAGTAGGTTCTGGTCCTCCTGTAGATATGGATGAAGATAAAGGAAATTCAGATGGAGATGCAGGAACAACAGAAACATCTATTTCATTAAATAATCAAGAAACAGAAGTTACTGATGGATTTACAGCCTTTAGTTTATACGGAGACGACAAAGCATATAAATTTAATAATGAAAAAGCCGAAGGAAGTATTAGCACCGAGCCTTTAAGCACTTTAAAAGTAGAAGACAAGGAATCTTCAGGAGAAGGCGGAAATAACGATGGTGTTGGAGAACAAAGAGGTAAATATGCTTATGTACCTGATCTAGGTAAAAATGTTATCTATCATACCTTTGATTTTTCCCAACCGAATCTTGTAAGCGGTGGAGAAATAATAAATCCACAGGTAAGGATAGATACTCTTGAAGAAGAAGAATACTACACAAGAGAAGATGGTACTTTACCTGGTATGGATGAAGATGGTTACTTATACCTTGTGGATGAAGCAGGAGAGCTTTTATTAAATTGGGATGGCAATCCACTACCTGCATATGAAAATGCAAGAAGACCTAGATTTATAATACAGGGTAAAAGTGCAGCAATAGCTGGCAAAACAGACGATGAAAAAGCTACAATAATGGTAATGGTTTATAAAATGGGAGAAGATGGTAAAGGGAGACCAAGCGACATTTATATGCACAGGTGGGAAATATCAAAGCTGGATAAAGGAAATCCATATCAGACTAAATATATGGTAGATGAAATAATGAATATCAGCAGCGTAACTCCTACAGAAACTGTTATTAATGAAGACAACAGTGAAGATAGTAAAGGAGAAGGATTAAAAGTATTAAGATGGGATCAAACTATCGATAATTATGAAGATAACTCTTTTACTAATCCTTACGATGATGCAAGAGCCCACAGAGGTATACTAAAAGGAGATATGCTTGCTATAGCTTATGATTGGACTCCAAACTGGGCGGCTGCAAGAAACGGTAACGATATATTCAACCTATATGTGAGAAGATCCTTCGACGGTGGAAAAACTTTTACTACAAATCCAGACGGAGTCGGGGTAGAGCACATTAATACATATAAAATACAGTTGGGAGATGGAACCGGTAGTGAAGATAGAGATTATGAACCAAAAGAAACAGTTGTAACAACTTACGGACCTGGAATATTTGAACCGGCAAGAAATCTATCACAACTTACCAACAATAAATCATCAGTAATTGAACCTAGATTAGTAGGACCACCTCCAACTACTTTTAGCATTGATGAACAAGGAAATCAATATATTAAATACGATGAAGATAAAAATAATAAAAATGTATTCTGGGTAACCTTTGGAACATCAACAAATCCTGGTAAAAACTCTACTGAAGATAAAGAACCTATGGATCTTTACTTCAGCTTTACTGAGGACTTTGGTGATACCTACTATACTGTAGAAAAAATTCCAAATCCAGATAGTAAAGGTAAATATAAAGAAAACTATATAGAAGGTGAAGAAGAGTATGTCTGGGACTGGTTGGCTAAAGACACTGGTAATAAGGTAGCAGCTCAGGCAGAATGCCAGATAAGAATGCCATCAAGTGGAGAAGTTCTCTATGCAGTATGGAATGAAGCGGGAGAAAAAATAAGCGACGTAATGTTTAGAAGAATCATTCCAGGTGGAGTAATTATTGAAGGTGTAGTAAATCCTATAGATGAATTAGCACCTGTAATAAGCATAACTGGTATAGCTGACGGTGATATAGTAAGCAGTGATACGGACATCAATGTTACATTAAACGAACTTGGTACCTGGGAAGCTGAACTTATATCCGATACAAAAAAACAAACATATAACAGCAAATTTACAGTAAAAGCAGATGACTCAAGAAAAAATTATACACTCAAGATAACAGCTGAAGATTTAAATAAAAATACCAGTAAAAAAACAATAGAATTTACTGTAGACGGAAAATCACCGAAGATAAATATTAGCGGTGTAAAAAATAATGACTACAAAAATACAGGAGTTAGAATAATTATAGAAACAACTGGTGATAATGAAGAAATCACAATGACAAAAGACGGAGTTACATTAGATTCTAAAGAAAGATATCACTTAGAAGAAGAAGGAAAATATAAACTTACCGTCAATGCTAAAGGTAATGGTTTTGAATCTATAGAAAATATAACCTTTGTAATAGATAAAACACCACCGAAAATAAGCATTAAGGGTATTGAAGAAGGCAAATCTTATTTGG
>CAZLIW010000173.1:0-4668 GCA_964559325.1 uncultured Halanaerobium sp.
CTTTAACCGCATCTCTGGTTGTAACAATAATCTGAAAGATGATTATTAGAGTAATAAGAACTACTTTGGGCAAATCTCCAAGACCCAGCAGTATCATCAACACAGGCAGAAAGGCAATTTTCGGAATGGGGTAGAGAATATAAATTACCGGACTTAATACTTCATCCATCTTTTTGTTCATCCCCAGGGCCAGACCAATTGAAACACCGAGCAGAAGAGAGATAGATACAGCTGCTGTGATGCGGATTAGACTTCTAATTAAATGGATAAATATTACCTCAGGAAACAGTTTAACAAAGTTCAGCAGAACTCTGTGTGGTGCAGGAATTACAGGTGAATCAATAAGAAAATAGAAACCATACCAGAAAAGAAAAATCATAAAAGTTCCGTAGGTAGTATTCATATTTTCAATTAGCCTGTAAATTGAATTTTTATCATCATTTTCATTTTTACTATATGATATTTTTTCCTCTTTTTTCTTCTCTTTATTATTCATTTAATTCATTCCTTTTCCAGACTTTTTCTTACTTCCAGACATATTTTATAAAAATCCATCTTATAGCGCAGAGATTCATCTCCAAAATAGGGATTATCCAGAATATCTTTTATTCCGGAATCTTTCATAACTACAATTTTCTGGCCCAAAAATACAGCTTCAGCAATATTGTGGGTAACAATGACCAGTGTAAGTGGATTTTCCTTGTGCAGTTTTAATATCAGGTTTTGCAGTTTTTCTCTGCTAATTTCGTCAAGTGAAGAAGAGGGTTCATCCATTAAAAGCAGATCAGAACTTAAGGCCAGCGACCTTCCGATAGCAACCCGCTGTTTCTGTCCACCACTCAGCTGTGAAGGATATTTTTCCTCAAGTCCTTTAATATCAAGTTTATTTAGTATTGCATTCACTTTTTCTTTAATAATTTTGGGATTTTCATCTCTAACCTTAAGACCAAGGGCAATATTTTGCTGAACTGTTTTCCAGGGCAGCAGTCCGTAATTTTGAAGAATAAGACCAGTTTTTTTTCGGATTCCATTCTGCTTTTTACCAAATATTTCAATACTGCCGTTATCTTTTTCAAGCAGTCCTGCCAGAGCATAGATAAGGGTGGTTTTCCCACAGCCAGAAGGGCCTATAACAGCACAGGTGCTGTTTTTTTCTATGGTAAGATTAATATTTTGAAGAGCAAAAAGCTTTTTCTCTTCATCAGTATAGCTTACTGAAAGATTGTTAACCTTAATCACTGTTTATTAAACTTCCTTTCAACCATATTTTCATATTTTATCTCTATAATTTCATTTTGAACTTCCTCAACCCAGTTAATAACCTCTGCCATATATTTCTGGCTGGGTACACGGGAATAGTGGTATTCAGGCATTTCAATCATATTTTCTATATCTGGATTAAGTTCAAGTCTTGAAATCAGTACTTTTCTTGCCTCAGAATCCTCTTTTTTTATATCAGCTACAGCTTTATTATAACCCTGGTGGAAAAGTGAGATTTCTTTTTCTTTGTTTTTTAAGGCTGATTCTGTAAAAATCATAGCTTCAGGCATAAAATCATCTTCATTTTTGTAAACTCTTTTTTGGAGGCCCCTTAGTTCTCCCATAGAAGCCATTGGTTCTGGAATAATTGCCATATCCAGCTGACCTGCAGCGATCATTTCCAGTCTGGCCGGAATAGCGGGAATATATATTTTTTTCAGTTCATACTTGTCGGCCAGAAATTTTTCGGAAAGAAAATTGGATACACTGACCTTCATCATACCTATTTCTATTTTATTTTTTTCTTCAAAATCTTTTTTTACAAGAAAGGGAAAACTTCCATCAGTACTGGTAGTTATTTTTACATCAAAACCATTGTTAACATTATTAACAAAAGCGATTAGATCTGTCATTGCACCATCCAGGGCCCCACTCTGCAGGGCGGTCTGTCTATTATTGGCATTTCTGTAGATTTCCATATCCACCTCTAAACCCAGCTCTGAAAAATATCCTTTTTCATCAGCCAAAAAAATCGGGGCAGAATCAACAGCAGGCATAAGCCCTATCTTTAAAGAAAGGTCTTCAGCCTCAGCATAATTTAAAGTTAAGCAGCTGATAGATAAAACTGCGGTTGTTAGTAAAAATAATGTAATGATTTTTTTCATTTTATCATCCTTCCAGAATATTTGATATGTGATAAATTTAACTTTGTAATATATTATACAACTTTTAAGTTCATTTTACAATATTAAATGTCTGAAATGGTATCCTCCATTTTTTATCTAAAAATGCAGGAAAATTTCATCCAAACTATGTATTGTGGGAGCTGAATTGGGTATTTGCCTTGTTCAATTCACCGAGATGTGAAATAATAAAAAATGGTGATAGAAGTTAAAGTCTGTTAGCAAACCTAATGGGCTTGCCCCGAGGAGGGTCAAGATTTTGTATAAAAAAACTTTTCTTAAAGATATAAAATTAAATACTAATCTTTTTAAAGATCTCTGGTGGGCATCACGACCGCTGTCTCTGACACTGGCAGTTTATTCGACTACTCTGGGAGCAGCAGCTGCATACAGGCAGAATCTTATTTTTCAGAATGATTATCTTTTTGATTTTTATCTTATTCTTCTTATTACCACTGCAGGTATAGCTGTACAGACTGCTACCAATTTAATAAATGATTTTTTTGAGTGTGAAATAAAATATGTAAAATATAATTCTCAGGGAGAAAAAAAATACTATTTTTTGGGTAAATATAGATCAGCTTTTGATGTTCTGGTGTTTTATCTTGGAATTTTCTGTTTTTTAATAACTGCTTTTATTGGGATTCACCTTGTTTATTTAACAACAGCTAAACTTCTGATTGTTGGTATTTTGGGTCTGATCGGCGGTTACTCTTATACAGGTGAACCCATAGTGTACAAAAAAAGAGGACTGGGAACAGTACTTTCTTTTATTTTAATGGGTCCACTTATGGTGTTTGGGAGTTATCTTGTGTTTAGCCGAAGTTTTTCCTGGTATCCTGTAATTATTGGCATGCCTCTCAGCCTGATGATTCCAATGCTGATGCTCAGCAATGAGCTCAGAGATTACAGAAGAGATAAGAAATGGGGAATTAGGACAATGACAGTCCGCTTTGGATACAGATTCAGTAAAAATATTTTTCTTTTTCTTCTCATACTTTCTTATCTTTTGGTAATCATTTATACAGCTTTGGGACTGCTGCCTGTATATTCACTTTTAACCTTTTTTACTTTACCGCTGGCAGTTAAAGCATTTAAAAGTGCCGCAGAAAAAAGCCGAGAAGGAGTTCCAATTACAAATAAGCTGCACCTGATATTTGGACTTATCCTTATTGTCACCATGTTTTTTTAGCAGCTAAAAATTTAATATTATTTATAAAACTGCTGACTTTCAGCAGTTTTTGATTCTGTATAGAGTAATATAATTGCTGACTGCTGCTTAAATCTATAACTTTCGGCTTCACCTTTTTTATGATAAAATAATTAATAGTTGTTGTATATCATGTCAGTAAAGATAATTAAGTAAATAGAGGTAAAAGATAGATATACAAGGGGGATCTCTATGCAGACATCAGTAGAAGAGTATATTTTAGACAGGTACAGCAGGAAAGAATACTGTATAAAAGGAAACATCATAAAAGGTTACAGCAGAATAGACTTTCAAATAATTAAATTGATTTTTATCACAGCAGTTCTGATAATATGTTTCAGTCTGCCTGTTTTTGCCGAACTTAAACCTTCTATAAAAAATTATCTTTTAGAAGCGCCTTCTTTTAATAAAGGACTGCTGGAAGGAGAAAGTATTAATTACAGGGATAAAATACTATCTTTTTATGAAGATAACGAATATAAATTGATCTGGTTCAGTAATAATATGATAGACAATAATGCATATGATCTTATTTCAGAGGTGAAGAGAAGCAGGGAAGAAGGACTGAATCCGGCAGATTATCATGCTGATTCACTGACAGATCTACTTGATAAATACAACAGTGCAGAGCCTGAAAAATTTGATGATCTTTATCTGCTGGATATACTGCTTACTGATGCATATTTCACTCTTGCCGGGGATTATCTTTCGGGAAAAATAGATCCGGAAACCCTGGAATTTGAAACCCAATTTTATATAGAAAAAAACAATATGGATTTTATGAGCTATTTAAATATGGCTTTAAATAATAAAAATATTGAGGGTTCTCTTCAGACTCTGCTGCCGGGATTTGAGCAGTATAAAGATTTAAAAGAAAAGCTTAAAAAATTTCGCAGAAAAAAAGGTGTTTCGGAGTGGTCTTATATACCACCTGGAGAACTGCTTGCTTATGGAGCTTCCGGCAGAAGAGTTGAACTGCTGCGCCAGAATCTGCTTGCACACGGCTACAGTATAGGTGGAGATGCTTCCCACGATTATTTTGATAAAAATGTAGAAAAAGCTCTTATGGAGTTTCAATCTGATTATGGATTGACTACAGATGGAATTTTGGGCAATAATACTATCAGAGAGCTGAATATAAGTCCTGACGGCAGAATCGATCAAATTGCAGTAAATTTAGAGAGGCTGCGCTGGCTGCCTGACAGTCTTGGTAAAGATTATATTTATGTAAATATTGCTGACTACAGTCTTGATGTTGTGGAAAACAGCAAAAAGGTTATGGAGATGAAGGTCATA
>CAZLIW010000174.1:0-4665 GCA_964559325.1 uncultured Halanaerobium sp.
AATATCCAGAGGCTGTTGAGCTTTAGTAGCTTTTTCTACAAATTCCGGATTGGCTGCTGCTTTTTTAGCTGCATCAGCAAGAATTTGTACTATTTCATCAGGAGTACCTGGAACACAGGAAAGACCACGACTGGAACCAGAAACTACATTATATCCTAATTCTTTAAATGTTGGAGTATCTGGAAGGTCTGGATATCTTTCTTCAGCCATAACTGCTAAAATACGCATTTGTCCAGATTCAACAAACTGGATTGCTTCACTTGCATTGATAGCTGAAGCCATAATATGACCACCAAGTAGAGCTGTTCTGTTAGGAGCCGCACCTGTAAATGGTACTGGAGTGAATTTAGCACCAGTTCTATCCTGGAGCATTAATGTTGCTATATGGTCATCTCCACCAATTCCTGAATTACCAATTGTCAATGATGCAGGATTTTCTTCTGCAAATTTAATAAATGAATCTAAATCTGGAAATCTTTCATCATCTGCCTGAACAACGATAACACCAGGGTCAGTAACAAGGTTGATTAAAGGTATAAATTCATCTACATTATACTTTGTTTCTCTCATAAGTGGATTGGATACAAAATGTGGTAGATTTGTAAATCCAATTGAATATCCATCTGGCTTCTGGTTATAAAGCCATGTAATACCAACTTCAGCATTGGAACCAGGTTTATTTAAAATAGCAATACTTGTGTCCAGTTCTTCTTCTAAATATGGAGAAAATAATCTTGCTATAACATCTGTTCCACCACCTGCGGAAAATGGAACCATTAAAGTAATGGATTTATTTGGATAATCCGCTGCCATTATACTGCTGCTCATACTCATAACTAAAATCACCATTAAAATTACTACTGCTGTTCTTCTCATAAAAATTTTTCCTCCTTTAATTTTAATTAAATTGAATTTTTAAAACCGAAGAAACATTTCACCTCCTCTTTAGTTATTTTTTTATTTTAACTTCTCTTGTAGCAACAATACTGCATTCTAATCCAGCAGGAGAATTTAAAATGATATCTCCTACTGAAACAGGGGCCTGTACTCTAAGGTCATCAATTACATTCATAATATCCATAACTTTTTCTAATGGTACTGGTTTATCAGTCTTTACGCTTACAAGAGAAGTATCCCCTCCTTCTACCATTACTGAAGAAGTCAGTGTCCGCATTGGATTTTTAATTTCCTGTTTTGCATACTCATTACCTTTTGGACATACTGCACCTTCAATTTCTATTATCTCATCATCCAGATATTTTACTTTTATATCACATCCATTTGGACATAATATACAGGAAATATATTTTTCTTCTGTCATTATTCAGCCACCACCTTTATAGTAGATTTTTCCAGTGGTCTTATTTTTTCGCGGCTTACATTTATCTTTATCATTTCTGATGGATTTACTTTTTCAAAATTTTCTTCATATAAAACATAACCATCAGCAATAATTTTTATCGTTTTATCTTTATCAGGTTTTCTAACTCTCATAGAAAATATCTGATCCTTTTCTTTAGAAATAACCTGTGGAACTACATATCCTATTCCTGTTCCAGCTTCAACAAAGATATTTTCTTCATTTAATTTATGGCCTTTTTTAATATATTCTGATGCTGCTTTACCAGCTTTTTCTGCTTCATCAGAAACAAAGTCCACCAGATCATGTACATGAAGAACATTACCACAGGCAAATATACCGTCAACATTTGTCTCCAGATTATCTTTAACCACTGCTCCACCTGTTGTATCATCCAGCTGGACTTTTGCTTTTTTGGAAAGCTCATTTTCCGGTATTAGTCCAACAGAAAGAATTAAAGTATCACATTTAATCTCATATTCTGTACCTTTAATTGGATTAAATGACTCATCAACTTCTGCAGCAGTAACTGACTCAAGCCTGTCATCACCTTTAACATCGATTACAGTCTGACTTAATTTAAGTGGAATATTATAATCAACAAGACACTGATTAATATTTCTTCTCAATCCATTTGAATAAGGCATAATCTCAAGTACTGCTTTAACATCAGCCCCTTCTAATGTCAGTCTTCTGGCCATGATTAAACCAATATCACCTGAGCCTAAAATAACAATTTCCTTACCAACCTGAATATTCTGTAGATTCATAAGATTTTGTGTCAGTCCTGCTGTATATATACCTGAAGGCCTGTCACCGGGCAGGCTGATCCCCCCAGCAGTTCTTTCTCTGCTTCCCATTGCTAAAATTACAGCTTCTGCTTTTATATGGAGAATACCTTCATTTTCATTAAATGCTTTTATTTCTTTTTCATCTGTTAATTCTGTTACAATAGTATTTATCATTATTTCTAATTTTTTTTCTCTAACTTTATCTATATAGCGGTGTGCATATTCAGGTCCTGTCAGCACTTCTTTAAATTTGTGCAGACCAAAACCATCGTGGATACACTGATTTAGGATTCCTCCCGGTCTGTCTTCTCTTTCAATAATTAATATATCTTCAATTCCATCCTCATATGCAGCAAGTGCGGCTGCCAATCCTGCCGGTCCTGCTCCAATAATTACAAGTTCTTTTTTCATCATTTTATCCCCACCCCTTTGCCTGTCCAGCAAACAGATTGGAGTTATTGCCTTCCAGCTTAATTTCTTCCAGATCCATATCAAATTCATCCTGCATAATTTTTATTATTCTGGCCATACAGTAGCCTCCCTGACATCTTCCCATAGTAGCTCTGGCTCTGTACTTTACTCCTTTTAATGTCTTTACTCCAAGCGGATTATTTAGTGCATCTATTATCTCCTGTTTGGTTATATTTTCACATCTGCAGACTATTTCTCTGTAATTTGGGTTATCTGCTGCAAGCTCTTTCTGTTTTTCTTCAGGAAGTTCATAAAACTTGGTTATTCCTTTTCTTGTTTTTTCAAAATCTTTATCTGTTTTTAAATTTTCCATTTTATCTATCATTTCTGCAACATATTTTGCAATACCAGGTGCTGAAGTAAGTCCAGGTGATTCAATCCCAATTAGATTAATAAAATTATCATAGTTTGGACTTTTTTCTATCACAAAATCTGTAAATCCGCCAACTTCCGGTGGAACAATTTTGCTTCTGATACCGGAATAACTTCTTATCACCATATCTCTGGATATTTTAGGCAGAAAATCTCTTGCTTCTTTTAATAATTTATTCATAACTTCTTTTGTGGTTGCTTCATTATTGACATTATCAATATACTCATTGCTGGGTCCGATTAAAATATTCCCCTCTACAGTCGGAGTGAGGTGGATTCCATATCCGCCAGCATTTTCTGGTGGTACCGGATAGACAAGCCTGGACATAAGTCCTGATGCATTTTTGTCCAGTACATAGTATTCACCCCGGCATGGATATATTTTATATCTATCTTCACCGGAAAAAGCTGCTATTTTATCTGAATGAAGTCCGGCAGAATTGATAACATAATCTGTTAAAATTTCACCTCTGTCTGTTTTGACAGAAAATTTGGAATTTTTTTTGCTTATTTCTTTAACCTCTGTATTAAGGCTGACCTCCACACCATTTTGGTGTGCATTTTCTGCAAAGGCTATTGTAAGCTCATATGGACTTGTAATCGCACTATTGGGAGAATATATAGCTGCTTTACCTGATATGTTTGGTTCTTTTTCTTCTATAAAATCTTCACCCACTATATACAGTTCTGCCCCATTTTTTCTACCTATGTACTGCAGATTGTACAGTTCAGCAATCTGTTTTTCTTCAACAGCTACTACAAGCTTACCTATTTTTTCGTAGGGAACATCAAGCTCACTGCAGATTTTCTCAAAATGGCTATTACCATACATACATACATCTGCTTTAAGTGATCCAATCGGTGCTGTAAAACCAGAATGAACCACTCCACTGTTGCTGTTACTTGCCCCCTGGCCAACATCATTTTCTTTTTCAATTAGTAATACATCAGCTTTGTATCTGCTGAGTTCTCTTGCAATGGCAGTGCCGACTACACCACCTCCTATTACTGTAATATCGTAGTTTTGTTTTTTCAAAACTGGCCCTCCTGTTCATTATAAAATTTTTAAATAAACACTCCCAAAAAATTGTTAGAAATTTTTGACTTGCACTATTATAATACAACAAAATATTAAAATTTACTTTTCAAATATTGTTGTATAGCTTTTGTTCAACATATATTGTTGTAATTGTTTAACATATAATATATACTTAATACAAAATAGAGTTATAAATGCTGGAGGTAAAATAATTTGGAGAAAAAAAATGACAATATTGGTAATGAAAGATTATTAATGAAAGATTTTAGTATTTCACACAGAAAAACATCTTCAACTGTAAAATATTATAAGCACTATCATAATGCATATGAGATTTTGCTGCAGAACAGTGGTTCAGGAGAATTTTTTATAAAAGATAATAACTATAATATGACAACAAAAACTCTCTTTTTAATCGATGAATTTGATATACACAGGACTCTTGTTAAGAAAAACTCTCCTAATTATGATCGCTTTGTTATACAGATTAAGTCACCTTTTTTAAAAAACAACTGTATATTTGAAAAATATCATTTTCGTTTATCAGATATATTTAAAAAAAATATTAAATGTATCAATCTGAAAGATCGAGAATATAAAAAAATTAAGTATCTGATTGAAAAGATAATTAT
>CAZLIW010000175.1:0-4632 GCA_964559325.1 uncultured Halanaerobium sp.
TTCTCTCATCCTCCATCTCAATTTTTTTGAATTTAATAAAAGTTTAGCAGAAATAATGCCAGCTGTCAACTTATGTTGATCACCCAGGCAACAATAATTTTATTGGGAAAAAAACATTCAATATAGAAAAAAATAAAATACATCGTCAACAACTTGTTAAAAAAAGGAAGAAACCAGCCAGGAACAGAAAGATAAAGAACTGTTAGATCCTGTAAAATTAGTTAGAGAGGCTAAAAGTATTGATATTCCAGTATCAGCAATTACTTAGCCAATATCATATAATTAACATATTGGAAATAAAAATTTTAATATTTTTATAATCAAAAAATTATTTATTTTAATCTTTCAGTTTAATCCAGCTAAATATGACTTCAACGATAACTGAACAGAATTAAATATAAGTGAAAATTCTTATTACAGGATATAATAAAAATTTTATTATTAATAATTTAAGAGCAGGCTTTAAAAACCTGCTCTAATTTTAGCTTGCTGAGATAAATAAATTAATTTATTTATTAAAATATAATACTATTTATTGAATTTAAACTCGCCATCTTTATAATCAACTGTTACCTTATCTCCTTCTACAATCTTTTCTTCTAATAAAAGCATTGCCAGCTCATCTTTAATCTGATTCTGAACGACTCTTCTTAGAGGACGAGCACCATAAGCAGGATCAAAACCGAGCTCTAAAAGCTCTTCTTTGGCAGCTCTTGTTAGGTCGATTTCTATATCCTGTTCAGATAAATTTTCCTGCAGATAAGATATTTGAATATCAATAATATTAAATATATCCTCTCTGCTAAGGGAGTGAAAAATAATTTTTTCGTCTATTCTATTTAAAAACTCCGGTCTAAACTGTCCTTTTAGAGCCTCATCTATTTCTTCTTTAATTCTTACTTCATTATCTAAGTCCTGAATATACTGAGATCCGACATTTGAGGTCATAATGATTACAGTGTTTCTAAAGTCAACTTCCTTACCCTGGCTGTCAGTTAAAACACCATCATCAAGTATCTGCAGTAGTATATTAAATACATCTGGATGGGCTTTTTCTATTTCATCAAATAAAATTACAGAATAAGGGTTGCGCCTTACTTTTTCTGTCAGCTGTCCACCTTCTTCAAAGCCAACATAGCCTGGAGGTGAACCGATCAGTTTAGAAACTGCATGTCTTTCCATATACTCAGACATATCAATTCTGGTCAGAGCCCGTTCATCATCAAAAAGATATGCTGCAAGTGTTTTAGCAAGTTCTGTTTTACCAACTCCGGTTGGCCCCATAAACATAAAAGAAGCAAGTGGTCTGTCTGCATCCTGAAGACCTGTACGTGATCGACGAATTGCATTACTGACTGCTTTAACAGCATCATACTGACCAACCACTCGTTTTTCCAGCTCATTCTCTAGGTGAATCAACTTTTCTTTTTCCTCTTCCATCAGCTTCTGCAGAGGAATATCAGTCCAGAGTGAAACTATTTCTGCAATATCTTCTTCTGTTACTTCTTCTTTAACTAAATGGTCTGCATCCTGCTGTGAATCCTCTACTTTCTGACTCACTTCTGTTAATTTTTTGCGAAGATCATTAAGTTCACCATAGCGCAGACGTGCTGCTTCTTCATAATTAGCATCTCTTTCTGCAGCCTCTGCTCTATATTCAACCTGATCAATTTTTTCTTTAATTTCCTGCATTTTTGCCAGCTGATCTTTTTCCTTTTTCCATTTTAAACGAAGAGGGTCACGCTGGTCTTTTAACTCCTGTAGTTTTTCTTCAATTTCTATTAACCTTTCCTGAGCTTCTTCTGTGTTTTCATTTTTAAGAGCTTCTTTTTCTGTTTCCAGCCTTCGTACCTTGCGGTCCAGTTCGTCTATTTCTATTGGCATAGAATCAATTTCAATTCTAATTTTAGAAGCTGCTTCATCAATTAAGTCAATTGCCTTATCCGGCAGAAATCTTTCTGTTAAATATCTATCAGAAAGCTTAGCAGCTGCAACTATTGCATTATCTGTTATTTTAATTCCATGGTGAATTTCATATTTTTCTTTTAATCCTCTTAAAATAGAAATAGTATCTTCAATATCAGGTTCAGAAACCTGTACCGGCTGAAATCTTCTTTCTAATGCCGCATCTTTTTCTATATGCTTTCTATATTCTGTTAAAGTAGTTGCTCCAACACAGTGGAGTTCTCCTCGGGCCAGAGCAGGTTTCAAGAGATTAGCAGCATCCATTGATCCTTCAGTAGCACCTGCTCCAACCAGTGTATGCATCTCATCGATAAAAAGAATTATTTGGCCTTCAGCTTTTTTAATCTCTTTTAAAACTGATTTTAATCTTTCTTCAAATTCTCCTCTAAACTTTGTTCCAGCAACTAATGATCCCATATCAAGAGAAATAACTTTTTTATTTTTTAAGCTTTCTGGAATATCACCATTAACTATTCTCTGTGCCAGCCCCTCTACAATTGCAGTCTTACCAACACCCGGTTCCCCGATTAAAACAGGATTGTTTTTACGTCTTCTTGAAAGAACCTGCATTACTCTCCTAATTAGATTATCTCGACCAATAACAGGATCTAAATTACCTTCTCTGGCCTGATCAGTAATATCAACTGTATATTTTTCTAAAATGTTAAATCCATCTTCCCCCTGCTGTGAATCAATTTTATTTCCACCGCGGATATCTTTAATGATCTGCTTCATTGTATTGTAATATATATTTTGCCCATAAAGTAATTTACCTAAATTGGTTTTTCTATCTTTTAAAATTGCCAGTAAAAAGTGTTCTGTTGATATATATTGATCTCCAATACTTTCTGCCTGTTTTTTTGCCTCACGCATAATATCATTTAACTGTGATGACATATATGCCTGTCCACCCTGTTCAGAATAGACCTGAGGTAATTTTTTCAGCAATTTTTCATTTTCTACTTTTAGTTCTGCCAAATTAGCTTCAGCCTTCTGCAGAAGTGGAATAACTATCCCATCATCCTGATTTAATAATGCCTGAAATAAATGGGCAGGAAATATCTCCTGATGCTGATAATCTTTGGCAATATTCTGTGCCTCAACCAAACTCTGCTGTGCTTTGCGAGTAAAGTTTTCCATATCCATTTTTAATTCCCCCTTAATAATTTATATGCATTTTTTTTATTTCTATAAATATTATAATATAAAGGTCAGAGAAGGTCAAGAGTTAATATAAAAAGGATTTATAGATCTTTAATTGAATAAATATATATAGTTAAACAAATAAACCCAACAATAAAACTATATACAGTTTTATTCAACTAAAAAATAAATTACTAAATTAAACAAATATAAACACAAATAAAGGAAGTGATTAATATTTCTCAGCTAAATTTTCTACAGGCAGTAAACAAATTTAAAAAATATCTTGATATAGAAAAAGGTTATTCCAGACTTACAATTAAGGAATATGACAGTGATTTGCATCAATTATATGATTATTTGCGAGAAGAATTAGATTTTAAAGAAAATTTTAGTGCAGATGAAGTTGATAGGCTCGATATATCAGAGTTTTTAGCAGATGCTGTAATAGTAAATGATAATAAAGCAGTAACCAGAAATAGAAAATTGTTTGCCATTCGTTCTTTTTACAAATACCTTATGCATTATGGTATAATAAATAATAATCCTGCAGAAGCAATAGAAAGCAGTAAAACTGATACTCGTCTTGAACCAATTTATTTAAAACTAAAAGAAGCTCAGCAGTTTATAAAAGCTATAAATGAATATGGAGGTATCAACCGCCTCCGAGATCTGGCAATAGTAAAATTGTTTTTATATGCAGGTCTCCGAATTTCAGAACTGGTAAATTTAGATTTTGATAATATTGATTTTGATGATGGTTCAATAAAATTTTATGGAAAAGGTAAAAAAGAACGTTATGTGCCGCTGCATAATGATGTAATTTTAGCTATCAGGCGCTATATGAGGGAAAGAAATTCAATTAAAATTAAGGAAAGTGATGCAAGACAGGCAGTTTTTATTTCCAGACATGGCAGAAGAATCAATCCAAGAACTATTCAGCTTTTTGTGAAAAAATATGCTAAAAAGGCAGGTTTAAGCAGGGCTGAAAAAATTACCCCACACAAACTCCGCCATACCTTTGCTTCTACTCTGTACAGACAGACTAAAGATATTAAGGTGCTGCAGGATCTTCTGGGGCACGCAAATATTTCAACCACTCAGATTTATACACATGTAGATAATGAAGAAAAGAAAAGTGCCATAGATGAAATGCCTGATTTTTAGAATTTTTTTAAAAGATTATGACTCTTTAACAAAATAATTAAACTATATTTTAATATGTGCATAAAAAAAATATTCGTAAAATATTAAACACTTTAGATTAATAGAAAAAAGAGTTAAAAAATATTTTAATAAACAAAAAAAGGGCAGGTAAATACCTGTCCTTTCATAATTCATAAAATGGTGGTGAGAGACAGAATCGAACTGTCGACACGTGGATTTTCAATCCACTGCTCTACCGACTGAGCTATCTCACCATAAAAATATTAGTGCCTTATAGGACACTAATTAATTTGAATATAAAAATGGTTGCGGGGGCCGGATTCGAACCGACGACCTCCAGGTTATGAGCCTGACGAG
>CAZLIW010000176.1:0-4627 GCA_964559325.1 uncultured Halanaerobium sp.
ACTCCTTCAGGAAAAACACTGGATGATATTCAGCTGAAAAAAATTCTTTCTGGAGATATGGATGGTTCTGAGTTAAGAATTACTGCAGAAACACTCTATCATCAGGCAGAAATTGCGAAATCTGTGGGTAGAGAGCAGTTTGCCAAAAATCTGGAAAGAGCTGCCGAATTAACAAAAGTAGAAGATGATAGAATTCTGGAAATATACAATGCCATGCGTCCATATCGTTCCACAAAAAAAGAACTGATGGATATAGCAGATGAACTCGAAAATAAATATGATGCAGAAATAAATGCTAAATTGATTAGGGAAGCTGCAGATGTATATGAAAAGAGAAAAAGGCTTAAAGGTGATAGATAAAGCTAACAGGTAGGTGGAATTATGGAATATATTGTAGGGGTCGATATAGGCAACTCGACAACAGAAGTTGCTGTCGGCAGAGTAGAAAACAAAAATATAGAGTTTATCTCAGATGGTATATATAAAACCACTGGATTAAAAGGGACAATAGATAATATTGAAGGTATTCTTGAATCATTAAATAGTGCATTAGAAAAAATAGATTTAAGCTACCAGGATATTGATTTAATCCGGATAAACAAAGCTACACCAGTTATTGGTGATGTAGCAATGGAGACAATAACTGAAACTATTATTACAGAATCTACCATGATAGGTCATGACCCCTGGACTCCCGGTGGAGTCGGCCTGGGTGTTGGAATGACAACCAGGGTGGAGAATATTGAAGACTGCCGTCCTGGTAATGATATTATACTTATCATACCGGGAGAAGTTGATTTTGCGAAAGCAGCAGATATAATCAATCAGGCAGTAGAAAATGGGATCAATATTAATGGTGCAGTGGCACAAAAAGATGATGCAGTACTTATAGTCAACCGCCTTAAAACGAAAATTCCAGTTATTGATGAAGTTAAATATATCGATAAAATACCACTTGGTAAAAAAGCTGCTGTAGAAGTAGCCAGCCCGGGTGGTACAATCGATAAACTTTCCAACCCCTACGGCATAGCTACAATCTTTGAGCTTGACTCTGAAGAAACAAAGCATATTTTTCCTGTGGCAAGATCTTTAATTGGAAATAGATCTGCAGTTGTAATAAGAACACCGGAAGGTGATGTAGAAGAGCGGAAAATACCTGCTGGAAATCTTGTTATATTTGGTGATCGGGGGAAATCTGAAATAGGGATAGATGCAGGTGCAGAAGATATAATGGATTCGGTAGAAAAAATTCAGCCGATAAAAGATGTTAAAGGTGAATCAGGAACAAATGTCGGTGGTATGCTCGATCGAGTTAAAGAAACTATGAGTAAAGTTACAGATCAGCCTCTTGCAGAAATTAAGATAAAGGATATACTTGCTGTAAATACCTTTGTCCCAAAAGAAGTGAGAGGAGGACTGGCTGAAGAGCATGCAATGGAAAATGCTGTAGGACTGGCAGCAATGGTTAAAACAAGCCAGCTTCCCATGCAGAAAATTGCTGATAAATTAAAAGAAGAAACAGATATTGAAGTAATTATTGCCGGTGTTGAAGCCAATATGGCTATTTTGGGAGCACTTACAACTCCGGGTACAGACAAACCGTTTGTAATCCTGGATATGGGAGGCGGCTCTACTGATGCTGCAATGGTTACAAGAAAGGATATGGTATATACAACACACCTTGCAGGTGCTGGTGATATGGTTTCACTCCTGATTAATATCGAACTGGGTCTATCAGATGTTAAGCTGGCAGAGATGATCAAAACATTTTCGCTTGCTAAAGTAGAGAGTATGTTCCATATAAGGCATGAAGATGGGACGGTTAACTTTTTTGATAAACCATTACCTCCAAAATTATTTGGTAGAGTGGTAATTCTTTCTGATGATGAGATGGTGCCGATTCATACAGATCATTCTCTGGATGAAATTCGTCAGGTAAGAAGAGAAGCAAAACATGATGTTTTTGTCCGCAATTCAGAAAGAGCATTAAAAAGAATTATCCCAACAGGAAATATAAGAGATATCGATTTTGTAGTAATGGTTGGAGGATCTGCAATTGACTTTGAAATTCCAACAATGATTTCCAACCGACTTTCCGAATATGGAGTAGTAGCAGGTAGAGGAAATATTAGAGGAGTAATGGGTCCTCGTAATGCTGTGGCAACAGGGCTTGTGCTTTCCTATCTGGAAGAGGAGGGAAGTGTTTTAGATGAGTGAAGAACAGTCTAAAAAACCTTCTGTGTATATCGGATTTGATGCAGAAATAGCAGGTAGTAATATTTTTAAGAATGTCTGTTATGGACTTGAGGAAGAAGGTATTCCCTTCTACTATTTTGCAGGTGAAGAAAAAAATGCAGAAGTGCTGGCCCATGAAGCAGCACAGGGATCAAGACTTAATGTTGGTGTTGGTATAGGAGTGGATAATAATATTGTGCTTCAGCATAAAAAACTGGATCTGGAAAATCCTTTTTTCAAGCAAAAAATTGATTATAATTTTCAGGCAAAGATTATTGGTTCTAATGCCGCCAGATTGGTAAAAGGTATTCCGGTAAAAGAAATTCCCTTAAAAGATGAGTTTACAACAGGCTCTGCTCCGGATATTAAATTTATTGAAAAAGATGAATTAGAATTTAAGCAGCCAGAGATAGATTCTAAAGCAGATCAGGCTAAAAAATACAGTCTGAGTGATCTTGTTTTATCTTCTAAAAGCAGTAGTTCTTCTAAAAATAAAGAAATAGACTCAAAAAATAGTGAAGAAAATATTAATTCTAAAATTGATGAAGATAACATTGATTATATGAATGGTGAAAAATACATTGATTCTGAAGAAATTAATTTGGATAATGATGACTGTATGTCTGAAAAAGAGCTTAATCTGCTTATAGATTTAATTATGGATGTGGTTAAAAAATTAAATAAATAAATTAATGGAACAGAGAAGTTAGGAAGGAGGGAATATGCCAAAAACTGCACTTGGTATGGTAGAGACTCTGGGTTTGAACGCAGCATTTGAGGCTGCAGATGTAGCTAAAAAAGCTGCCAATATTGATTTAATTGGTTATGAAATAAGCCGTGGAGGCTTGATTTTAGTCAAATTTACTGGTGATGTTGGTGCTGTTAAAGCTGCTGTAGATGCAGCCAAACAGGCAGCATCAAAGCTGAGCAAAGTTGTAGGAGCTCATGTTATTCCAAGACCAAATAAAGAAATCGATGATATGATATTTACCGATAAAACTGTTGGTTATAAAAAAGAAAAGGTTTCTGAAGATAGTTCGACTGATAAAAAACAAACCCCTAAAGAAACTAAGTCTGATTCTGAAAAATTAGAAAGAGAAAATCAAGCAACTGAAGAAGATAATGAAGAAGACGATGCAGATGAAGAAACAGATGATGATGAGAATGATATAAAAGATATAAATGATGATGAAATTAAAAATACAGAAAATGATGATGAAATTAAAAAAGAAGACTCTTTTGAAAACGAAGAAGACGATGCAGATAAAGCGGCAGTGCCCGAAAAAGATGAAGAAGATATTTGCAATATATGTGGAGATCCGGCCTGTCCGCGTAAAAAAGGTGATTTGAGAAAGAACTGTATTCATTATGATGAAATAATAGGTGATGATAATTAAGGAAAAGGGGGAATAAAACGTGAACGGTGAAGCTTTAGGTTTAATAGAAACTAAAGGTTTTGTAGGCGCAGTAGAAGCAGCAGATGCAATGGTAAAAGCAGCCAATGTATCACTGGTTGGATACGAAAAAATTGGTTCAGGATTTATAACAGTAATGGTTAGAGGTGATGTTGGGGCAACAAAGGCAGCAACTGACGCAGGAGCTGCAGCAGCAGGAAGAGTTGGAGAACTTGTTTCTGTACACGTTATTCCAAGACCTCATAAAGATGTTGAATCAATTTTACCTAAAATGCTGGCTGAAAAATTAGATATGCCGGAAATGGAGTAAATTATGCTAATTAATCCCCCTCTTCGATGAGGTGGGAGGGGGAATTAATTTATTAATGATTAATCTAAATGTTGAATTTATGGTTATCATAAAAATAAAAAAATGGTCTGCTGTCTGATGGAGGAGAATAATATTAATGGATAAATTTGTTGATAATGCAAATAAAATTTTAGATAAAGTAGCAAAATTGATCGATAATCCACCAAAAAGTATAAATTACCAGGGCAAAATTAAGGCAGGTGTTGATCTGGGAACTGCCAACCTGGTTTTAACAGTACTTGATGAAAATAATAATCCTCTGCTGGCACTCTGTGAACCCGGGACAGTTGTACGGGATGGTCTTGTTGTAGATTATATTGGTGCTCTGAAAATAGTTAAAAGAATGAAAGAAAAAATGGAAACTATTTTCAGTAGAGAAATTAAATATGCAGCAACTGCTGTACCACCAGGTACTGGTGACCGAGATATAGATACCTTTAAAAATGTTGTGCAGGGAGCAGGATTTACAGTAAAAAATGTTGTGGATGAACCTTCTGCTGCTGCATCACTGCTTGCTATTAAGCGAGGGGTTGTAGTGGATATTGGTGGTGGAACAACCGGGATTTCCATCATGGAAGATGGTGAAGTAGTTTACGTAGATGGTAATAGAGTAAAAGTAAAATATAAA
>CAZLIW010000177.1:0-4617 GCA_964559325.1 uncultured Halanaerobium sp.
ATGATTCATCCTGTATGAAAGATCCATCTTCCTATCACCATCACCAAAATAGATGGAACTTATGCTGGCAGAACTTCCATCATCAAGAAGATTATTTTCACTGCTTGTAATAGTACTTTTTGCTCCTATTTCAATCGGAATAAAATTTAATTCACCATTGTTTTCCACAACAGAAATGTTAGTATCAAAATTAGTAGATTTATCATTTAACCTCTGCACCTTAATTATATTTAAAACAGCACCTTCTTTAACAACAATCCTGGTCAGACCATTGTGAAATGCTTCTGTATTTTTATCATTTAAGCGGTAATCAAAAACAACAGTTAAATTAGAATTTGCTTCAGCTACAATTAAATTATTGTCAATTAAAAACTTATTTTTTTTGTCAAATTCATAGACAGCTTCAATAGGAATTGAAAATTTTTCTCCGGCAGGAGCTTTTATAAAAAGACCGGCATTATAAAGAGATTCAGCCAGAAGTGTGTATTTTTTATCTATCCCCGAATCTAATTCTGAATCTGAAAAATAATTGAAGTATTCAATAATTTCTTTCTCATTATTGAGGCTGTCTGTCATCTTTTTTACCACAATGCTTCCGTGAACAGTGTTATCCTTTAAATAATTTTTATTATATGGCCGATATTCTGGTATTTTATTATCTGTTAGCTTTATTCTTTTAAATTCAGGTGTCTCTATATCCTGATAGTTTTCAAATTTTTCACGCCTCATTCTGCTCAACAGCTCTGACTGACCGGTTGTTAAATTGTCAATAAATTTTTTCTCTAATTTCTTTTCCATATATATCACCTATCCTATTGTTCCTTCTAATTCAAGGTTAATTAAGTTGTTGAGTTCAACAGCATATTCTAAAGGCAGTTCTTTAGCAATCGGTTCTACAAATCCCCGCACAATCATCGCTTTAGCCTCTTCCTCACTTATCCCTCTACTCATCAAATAAAATATTGATTCCTCACTTATCCTACCCACCTTAGCCTCATGACCAATATCTATATTATCATTGTTAAGATCCATTATCGGCAGTGTGTCAGAATGCGATTCATTATCAAGCATCAGAGATTCACAGGAAACAGTTGCTTTTGAATGGTGGGCTTTCTCTGTAACTTTAAGCAGCCCCCTGTAGTAGGCATGACCCCCATCTTTGGCAATAGATCGTGAATTAACATTTGAAGTTGTATTTGGTGCAGCATGTATCACCTGTGCACCGGTATCTAAATACTGACCTTCTGCTGCAAATGTTATACCTGTAAATTCGGCTCTGGCTCTTTCTCCTTTGAGTATGCTCATTGGATAAAGCATAGAAACTTTTGAACCAAATGAACCTGATACCCACTCAATAACTCCATCTTTTTCTACAACTGCTCTTTTGGTATTCAAATTGTACATATTCCTGGACCAGTTTTCTATAGTGCTATACCTTAATTTTGCACCTTCACCTATAAATAGTTCCACCGCACCTGCATGCAGGTTGTTTACCGAATATTTTGGAGCAGAACATCCCTCAATAAAATGTGCCTCTGCACCTTCTTCAAGAATAATAAGTGTATGCTCAAATTGTCCGGCACCTGGAGCATTCAGCCTAAAATATGACTGCAGAGGAATCTCCACATTTACTCCGGCCGGTACATATACAAAGGATCCTCCAGACCATACAGCACCGTGCAGTGCAGAAAATTTGTGATCACCGGGAGTAATAAGCTTCATAAAATGTTCTTTAACAATATCTTCATATTCCTTTACAGCATTTTCCATATCCATATAAATTACACCCTGATCTGTAAGTTCCTTCTTTAAATTATGGTAGACGACTTCTGAATCATACTGAGCTCCAACACCGGCAAGAGACTTTTTTTCTGCTTCCGGTATTCCAAGAGAATCAAAAGTCTTTTTAATATCTTCAGGTACCTCATTCCAGTCACTCTGCAGCTCAGCATCAGGACGAATATAGGTGATTATATCATCCATATCAAGATCAGAAATATCTGCTCCCCATTCAGGTATTTTCTTATCCTGATATATCTCTAAAGATTTTAATCTAAAATCAGTCATCCATTCTGGTTCATTTTTTTCACGAGAAATTTCTTTTATTACTTCAGGAGTTAAACCTTTTTGTGATTTAAACTTATATTTTACTTTATCTTTATTATCAAAAATTTCTCTATTAACATCTTCCACATAAGTTTTTTTGCTCATCCTAAAACCCCTCCTAACAGCAGATTTTTTCTTCTTTTAGCTCTTTATAACCCTTTTCTTCGATTTCACGGGCCAGTGCAATATCACCTGTTTTTACTATTTTCCCATCTATAAGAACATGTACAAAATCTGGTTTAACATAATCTAATATCTGATTGTGGTGTGTAATAATTATCACGGCATTATCATCAGATAACAGCTTTTTTATTCCTTCTGCTACAGTTCTGGTGGCATCAACATCCAGTCCGGAATCTGTTTCATCAAGTAATGCCAGTTTAGGTTCTAAAATAGCCATCTGCAGAATTTCGTTTTTCTTTTTTTCTCCTCCAGAAAACCCTTTATTTAAATATCTTTCCGCATATTCCTGATCTATATCAAGTAACTCCATTTTTTCTTCGAGCAGAAATTTAAATTCAAAAATACTCTGATTTTCACCGGTCACAGCCGATTTTGCAGTTCTGAGAAAGTTCTCTACTGTTACACCTGGAATTTCCTGAGGGTATTGAAAAGACAAAAATATTCCTTTTTTAGCTCTTTTATCAACAGCCAGGTCATTGATAACATCTCCTTCAAATTTAATTTCACCCTGAGTGATTTTATGTTCAGGGTGTCCCATTAGTACATTTGCCAGTGTTGACTTACCGGCACCATTGGGTCCCATTATTACATGTGTTTCCCCTTTATTTACCTCTAAATTAATTCCTTTTAAAATTTCCTGATCTTCAACTATAGATTTTAAATCATTAATTTCAAGAAATTTTTTATCCATAATATTGACTCCCCTTATTCATAGTATTTTACTCAAGTTTATCTTTATACATATCTTACTATATTACTCAAGATTAGTCAAGTTTATATTTAACAAAAAAATAGCTATTTTGAAGTAAATGTACTCTCTTCAAAATAGCTTAATAAAATATCTTCACTTTATGAATTTTTATAATATAACACTACTAAAATGTTATTACTTTCATATCATTTTTAAGATAGTCTGACAGCGGTTTACCCATATATTTTACGTCAATACCCAGATCTTTTAATTTATTGGAAACACCATATTCATCAGAACAGGCTTTACAGGCTTCCACTTTAATACCTGTTTCAATAAATCTTTTTACTTTTTCCTGCAAAATTTCATTTTCACTCAGGAGTTTGGAAGATGGCCCCCAGATTATAAAATTAACATTATCAAACCATTCATGTTTTTTGGCATTAAAAACATACATAAACACCATCTTTTTTGCAACTTCAATGTCTCCACTCGTCCAGACAACAGTTAAATTATCTTTTTCCATTTTTTTCAGCACCTTTATATTCGTTATTTTTTTATTAATCTTTATATTTTTCTTCTAACTCTATACCCAGACCATCAGCTGTTCTGTTAACATAATTAAAATATGCAGTTACCTGATTTAAATCTAGTATATCTCTATCACTTAAATTAAATTCTTTTAATTTCTTTATATCCTCTTTAGATAATGAAGAAGGCTTTTTACTAAGTTTTTTAGCATATCTTAGCATTGCTTTTTCTCTTTCTGTTATTTCTGCTTTCTGATAATTTTGAATGAGATCTTCTACCAATTTCTTTCCTTTTTCGTTATCTTTTATTAATTTTTGGAGCGCCGCTCCATGATGTTTTATTCAGTAGTGGCATTCATTAGCTTTTGATACAATTACAGCAGCCATTTCCCTCTGTCTACGGGTAAGATTTGATTTACCATACATTATAGATTTATATAAACCGAGGTGAGCATCCAATATTTTTGCATTTAATGATTGTACTTTTAATACATTTGCCACCTTCGATTTTTTTGGCCCTGTTATTTTTTTATAAACTTCTTTCAATCTTCCATTTGCTTCATTTTCATCTATCATCTTTATCCAGCTCATTGTCATTTCCTCCTAAATAGGTTTTTGTTTATCCAGGTTTAAAATAAAATTTTTTTTCATCAATTTTTTCAAAGTACGGTATTTATTATTAAGTAATCTTATTCTTATTTTAGAAAGCTCTGATCACTTTAATTACTTACTTTCCTTTTTATCAGAACCCTATCAAAGAAAATCCCATTTAAATATCTTGTTTAGTTGGAGAGTTTCACTTCTGGGTTTAATATATCTTTAATTGTTGTCTTTTTAAGATGGTCAAGCATCTTCTGATATGCATCAGCAAAAGCAGCATGTATTTTACATCTATCCTTTATTGTACATCCATGAACCTTATCTATACATTCAAATATATTATCATCTGCCTCAAAAATCATCATTATATCTGCCAGATTTATCTCATCTGCCTTTTTATTTAATCTATATCCTCCTTTTTTCCCTTCTACAGAAATTACAATTTTATTATTAGACAGTTCCTGCATCACTTTTGCAAGATAAGAAGCAGAAACATTTTCAATCTCT
>CAZLIW010000178.1:0-1682 GCA_964559325.1 uncultured Halanaerobium sp.
TTATTACAGCTCCTTTAAATTGATTCTCTGGATATATTCGGACTTTTTTTATCCGCGTTTACTGTAAACCTAGTATATTATATATAAATATATTTTACAAGCTAAATTTCTGACTATTCTAAAAATAAGTTAAATATTTAAGCATCTTTTATTAAAACATATACTATAATTTTATTGACTTATATTTTTTATAAAAAAACTTTATATATTAATATTTTTATGTTATAATATAAATCAATGTGAAAATAATAACATATGAGGTGATATCTGTGAAAAAAGAAAGAAAAGAAAAATTACTTGCTGAAACAAGAAAAACTGCCGAAGATTATTTTAGAAGGGGTGACTATTTCTGTTCAGAATCCGTTATTACTACAATTAATGATTCATTAGGACAGCCTTTTGATTCTTCTATTGTCAAGATGGCTTCTGGTTTTCCAATTGGAATTGGTAAATCAAAATGTTTATGTGGAGCTGTAAGTGGAGGTATTATGGCACTTGGGCTTGCTTATGGTCGCGAAAAACCAGGTGATCCAATGCCAGATTCATTTCCAAATAGTGCTGATCTGCATGATTATATAATCGAAAAATATGGTTCAACCTGCTGCAGAGTTTTAACAAGAAAATTTGATAATTTTAAATCTCAGGAGAGAGCAGATCACTGTATTCAAATAACTGGAGAAGTTGCTGCCTGGGTAATGAAAAATTTTATTGAAAATGGAGTAATAAAATAAACGGGGTGTCTATTAAATGAAAAATATAATTAAAAATACACCTATAGCTATATCAGGTTTAATGCTGGGGCTTGCCGGAATGGGAAATTTGATAGCTCCTTATGGAAGTACTTATAAAATAGCTGCCGGAATCTTTTCAGCATCAATAGCTTTGCTTCTCATATTCCGATTTATTTTTTTCTGTCCAGATTGTTTAAAGGACTTAGAAAATCCAATTATCGCAAGTGTTGCTCTAACTTTTCCGATGGGAATAATGATTTTAGCTACATATATAAAGAATGTCTCCTATCAAACTGCATTATTCAGCTGGCATACAGCTATAATATTACATGCTCTATTAATTTTACTGTTTTCTGTTAAATTTATTACAAATTTTGATATCAAAAAAATATTCCCAAGTTATTTTATCGTTTATGTAGGTATTGTAGTTGGAGCTGTTACTGCTCCAGCTTTTAACAGCATTAAATTGGGACAAATTCTTTTTTATTTTGGTTTTATAAGCTATATGATCTTATTACCTGTTGTAAGTTATCGGGTTTTTAAGATAAAACAGATAGCAAAACCGGCACTACCCACTTTAACAATTTTCACTGCACCTGCAGGTCTCTGTCTGGCTGGATATATGAGTTCTTTTCCTGAAAAAAATATATTTATTTTAAGTCTGCTTATAGCTTTAACATTAATATCAGCAACAGCAGTTATAGCTTATCTACCAAAAATGATTTCTATCGGATTTTATCCAAGCTTTTCTGCTTTTACATTTCCCATTGTTATTACAGGAATAGGATTAAAGATGAGCAATATTTATTTGAAAGGAAAATTCAATTTTACCTTTTTAGAATATCCAGCTTTAATTGTAGAAATACTTTCGATAGTACTGGTTATTTATGTTTTTTTACATTATTCTAAATTTTTATTGAATAAAGCTAAATATTAATATATATGCTTTAT
>CAZLIW010000178.1:1782-4556 GCA_964559325.1 uncultured Halanaerobium sp.
TACATTATTCTAAATTTTTATTGAATAAAGCTAAATATTAATATATATGCTTTATGAAATACTGAAAGGAATCTCTCCTCCAATATAGAAGCTTAAGTAAAATTGTCCTTGCTATCTTAAATAAACTATTTATTAAAAGACTTGCACTGATTAGCAAATATTCATGCCAGGCAAACTATTAAAAACTGTCCTCATCTATTGATAAAATTGAGGACAGTTTAATTCTTCTATATTTTTATATTTCAGGCAGATATTTTCTTTTAAAAATTAACCGTATTATTACATAAATAGGTACAGCAGTTAAAGCTCCAATAAAACCAAAAAGATATACTGCTGCCAGTACAACAAAGAGAACTACAAGTGGGTGTATTTCCAGCCTCTTCCCCTGAACAAATGGACGTATCAAATTCCCTTCCAAATATTGGGCTATTAAAAGTACAATACCCACACCAAAAATCATTACAAAACCTTTGGACAGTGCTACAAAAAGAGCCGGTAAACTCCCTATAATTGGTCCTATAATAGGAACAAGAGAAGTTATCATTGCAATTAAAGCAAGTGTTATTGCATTGGGTAAACCAATTATTAAAAATCCAACCAGCATTACAATCCCTAATAATAATGCAACAACCAGCTGTGAGCTTATAAAAGTTGATAATGCCTGGTCTATTTCTGTTAATAAATCTTCTGTTTTTTTCTTTTTTTCCTTCGGTATAATTCTCATAAAATTTTTATAAATTTTTTCATCATCTTTTAAAAGATAGAAAAGAACAAATGGAATCAAAACAATTATCATCCCAAAATTAGTTATAGACGCAAATATACCCATATAATTATAGCCGGATATTTTTTTAATAATTCTGTTTGCATAATTAATTACTCTTTCCTGAAGATTTAACTCCTGTAAGTAATCTGTTTCTGCAGTTAGAAGCCCGCGCAATTTTTCTAAATTATTCAAAATGATTTCATAACTTGAAGAATAATATCTGCCCAGTTCTTTTACTTCATTATATATAATACTGCCCCCAAAATAAAAAATAAGTGTCAGAAGCAAAACAACCACCAGCAGAGTTATAATAATAGATAGTGCTTTGCTTTTTATCCATCTATTTAAAAATCGTACTGAAGGACGCAGAAGATAATATAAAAATCCACCGAGTAAAAGCGGCAGTAAAATAAAGGATAAAACCGAAGTAACTGGCTTCATCACATATGGTATCTGACCTGCTAAAAAAATAATTAAAAGCACCAGTATAATTGCATAGGCTATTTTAAAAAATCTATTTTCTATCATTAGAATTTCTCCTCAAAATTTGCTATAATATGTTTTTATGCTGTCAGTTAAATTTAATCTCCTGGGTTATTATGATGACAGTCTTTGGCAACAATATTTATTGCCCTTGTTACAGTTGCCAGTAAATCTACAGAATTTTGCTGTTCTAATTCTGCTGTTTTTGTAAAAATTTCACCTTTTTTTGTTGCAACATATTTTGCCGGCAGCCTATTAAGAGCATAAGTGGCCATATCAACAAGACATTCCTCACAGGTGCAAATATTTTGAAATTTTTCTCTTTTAAGAAGTTCAGACATACTGTTTAAAACAAGGTCTTCTGTGTGATTATGCAGTTTCTTCCTTATGTTTTCTATGTATTTTTCTGCACTCATAAAATGAATCCCTCTCCTCTTATATTAGTTAATGTTATATTTCTTTATAAAACAGCAAATACCTGTTTTTTAAAAAATATAATAACTCTAATCCATTCTAAACATAATCGACTAAAAAATTATTAAAATTTTATACTTTAAAATCATATTAAAGTAAATTTTTTCTGCAGTATTAATTTTTAAATCAGCAAAAAAAGAGAGAAGGGAAACCCCTCCTCTCTTATTATAAACCAGGATATTAAATTAACTGCAGTATTTATTATTATTTATACTATTTTAACTTGTTTTTATCTTATAACTGTTTTGCCTGATATTCTCCAAATTCATCTCTTAGAATATCACTTATTTCATTTAAACTTGCATATACTTTTACTGCTTCTATAATTGGATACATTAGGTTATCTCCATTTTGAGCTGCTTCTCTTACTTTTTCTAGACTTTTTTCTACTACTGCATTATCTCTTTCAGCTTTCACTTTTTTAAGTCTTTCCAACTGTTCTTGTTCAACTTTTGGATCAACTTTTAGTAGGTCTACTTTTTCGTTTTCTTCTTCGTTAAATTCGTTAACTCCTACCACAATTCTTCTTTTTTCATCAATTTTCTTCTGTGTTTTATATGCACTATCCTGGATTTCCTGCTGTACATAACCGGCTTCTATGGCCTTAGCCATTCCACCTAACTGATCGATCTTTTCAATATATTCTTTAGCTTCTTTGACAAATCTATCTGTCATATTTTCTATATAGTATGAACCTGCCAGTGGATCAATTGTATCACTTACTCCACTCTCATGTGCAACTATCTGCTGTGTTCTTAGAGCCATTTTTACAGATTGTTCTGTAGGTAGACTTAATGCTTCATCATAGGAATTGGTATGCAGTGACTGTGTTCCACCAAGAGCTGCAGCTAATGCCTGTAATGTTACTCTTATAATATTATTCATGGGCTGCTGCGCTGTCAGTGCTGCACCTGCTGTCTGAGTGTGAAACCTGAGCATCTTAGATTTATCTTTTTTGGCTTCAAAACGCTCTTCCATAATCTCTGCCCACAGTCTTCTGGCCGCTCTAAACTTAGCAACCTCTTCTAAAATATTCATCTGTGAGTTAAAG
>CAZLIW010000179.1:0-4554 GCA_964559325.1 uncultured Halanaerobium sp.
CGATATTGTATCCACCCTGGCCCGGGAATCCGCTCAGGTGAGGCATTCCTTTGCCATCATAGTTAGGTGTTGCTACTTCCAGCTCATCTACAAAAATTTCAGCGATTTTTCCTTCTGAATCAAATAGAGCACTTACAAATACATTGTTAAAGCTGTAGACCTGTGTACCTGTATCATCTTTACCAGGTCCAATACGGCCATTATGAGATAGGCCAAAGCCGAATGTATCAACCTGATCTGCTTTACTTACTGCAGAGCGGTTTTCATATGCATTTTTAATAGCTTCAATAAAGTAGCCGTGTGCATCACTTAAGCTCATAGAAGCACCTGATGTTACATCTGCCAGCATTTCTTTTTCGTCAGAGGAGAGGTCCTCATACTTATCTTTACCCTGCTTAAGAGGTCTTCCGTTTTCATCAGTATAATTGTAAAACCATTCTTCAACTTCGTCTACTGTCATACCGACAAATAGTTCTTCATAGGTGTCCATCTGATCTGCCCAGGTGCCGAGAGCACTCATAACATAATCCTCACCGCGTTCTCTTTTAGTCTTCCAGCCTTCAACTTCGGAAAGGTAGTTTTCATTTGTATCAGGAGTTTTTCCATCTACAGTCTGGTCATGGTCTTTATCGATATTGTATCCACCCTGGCCCGGGAATCCGCTCAGGTGAGGCATTCCTTTGCCGTCATAATTAGGTGTTGCTACTTCCAGCTCATCTACATGCATAAATACTATTTTTCCTTCTTCATCAAAGATTACATTTGCATATACTTCATTAAAGCTGTAAACCTGTGTGCCTGTGTCATCTTTACCGGGTCCAATACGGCCGTTATATGCCAGTCCAAATCCCTGATAAAGTTCTGATGCTTCTGCTGTTTTAGTTTTCTTTTTCTTATCTTCAAAAACTGGAGCAGGATAGTTTTCTGGATCAAGAGCATTATTTACAGCATATACAACAGCTTCACTGGTATATGTTGCTCCAGAAACCATATCTACATCTGTAGAATTTGCTTCCATAATTCTGTAAGGAATTTCTTTCAAAGCTTTAGTACCGATTCCATCTGTTTCCTCACTACCAAAAGCATTAACAAAAACAATAGTATCATCATCAACTAAAACTTCTACACTTACCTTACCACCAAATCCTTTTGCAGTACCTTCAAGAACTTCTGCTTCAGCAGCTCCAGTAATGGTAAAACCAGATACCGCTGTTAAAATCATAAAAATCGAAATAAATAGAACTAAACTTTTCTTCATAACAATTCCTCCTTATTAATATGTAATGATGTGAAAAATATAACTTATATTGTTATTATTATAACATAATATAAATTTCTGTCAATATTTTCAGACAAAGAAATCAATTAAGACTTGTAAAAAGCAGGTGTGATTATCTAAAAGTTAAAAAATACTGCTAATTTCTTTCTCAAAATACCAATATAAGAAGATGATTTCTTTTATATGGATATTTATTAAATGACAGCTGTAAGTTTATATGTGATATATAAAACTTTTAGTGGTAATTTAATTATAAATAGAAGTTTTTTATTTAAAATATATTTACTATTAATTGTTCACTACTGCAGTTTTTAAAGAATTTTTTTGATCTAAAAGAGATAAACTTTCATTATTATCTGCAGTATTGTATAATATTATTTGTAATTATCCTTAACTTACTAACTGTCATACAGTTGGAATATCAATTAAAAAATTTCCAGCTATTACTTATAGTATTATAGTAAGTTAGATTTTGATATAAGTATTCACTAATACTGGCAGTAAAGATGAGTTTGGGAAAATAAAATTTGAAAGGTTGATTTAATTTGAAAAATCCTGAGATTAAAATAGTGATGGAAGATGAGAAAGAAATTAAAGTTGAGCTATATCCGGAAAAGGCACCAAATACAGTTAATAATTTTATTGATTTAGCAGAAAAGGGATATTATGATGATTTAGTATTCCATAGAGTAATAAATGGGTTTATGATTCAGGGTGGATGCCCGGAAGGAACTGGAACCGGTAATCCAGGTTATTCAATTAAAGGTGAATTTTCCAGCAATGGTTTTGAAAATGATTTAGAACATAAAAAGGGAGTTATTTCCATGGCGAGAAGCAGCCATCCAGATTCAGCAGGATCACAGTTTTTTATTATGCACCAGGATTCTCCACATCTGGATGGCAAGTATGCTGCTTTTGGCAGAGTGGTAGAAGGAATAGGTGCTGTAGATGAAATTGCAGACGTTGATACTGACTTTAGAGACAGACCAAAAGAAGAGCAGAAGATAGAAAAAATAGAAGTTGAATTAAATGGTTATGAAGCTGATGAAGTAGAAAAAATTTAGTCTTTTAGTTTTGCTTTGCTAATTCTTTTCCGGCCAGATATGCTGAAGAAAAAGCGATTTGAAGATTATAACCGCCAGTATCACCATCAATATCTATAATTTCACCGGCAAAAAACAGCCTGGATTTAATCTTTGATTCCATCGTATTTGGGTTGATTTCTGTTAGAGATATGCCGCCACCGGTCAGCATGGCCTTATTAAAACCACATAAATTCTTAACTTTTAAGGGGAGAGAAAAGAGAAGTTTAGCAGTCTTTTTTCTCTCTTTTTTGCTTATTTGGGCTGCTTTTTTATTTTTATTTATAGCTGCATAGTCAAGTAACTTTTCTGCCAGACTGACAGGTATATTTAACTCTCTTATAATATTTTTAAATAGCTGTTTACCACTGCTGTTTATTTTTTTTACAAGTAGGTTGTCAAGTTCAGCTTCATTTTTATAATTAAGCAGTTTAATTTTTACTGTATCTCCCTTTTCTATATAACGGGAGTAATTTAATACCCCCGGGCCAGAAATGCCCTGATGAGTAAATAAAAGATCATCTGACCACCTTTTTACCAGGCTGTCTTTTCTCCATAGAGAGATTTCTCTTCCTTTTAAGGATACACCTGCAAGATCGGCAAATTGATAATTTTCAATATAGAGTGGAGTTAATACAGGCTTTGGCTTAATTATACTGTGGCCCAATTTTTCGGCAAAAATATATCCATTACCTGTAGAACCGGTTGTGGGATAGGATTTTCCACCTGCAGCAATAATTAAATATCTGGATCTGTATTCTCCTGCCGGTGTTTTAATATAAAATTGATCTTTATCTTCACAAAAATCAATATTTTCAGCAGGACTATTATACTGGATCTGTATATTATTTTCTCTGCATTCATCTAAAAGAACATTTAAAATATCTTCAGCCTTTCGTGAAGCGGGGAAAAACTTACCTTCATCTGTGAATGTGAAGGTGATTCCTTTTTTGCGGAAAAAGTTGAGCAGATCTCTGCTGCTGAAACTGTAGAGAAGAGAACGGAGAAATTTTTTATCTGTATTATCTCCATAATGGTCCAAAAAATCCCTTACTTCACCAGTGTGTGTGAGATTACACTGTCCTGAACCTGTTATTAAAAGTTTTTTGCCTGCCTGAGAGTTTTTTTCCAGAATTATAATATTTTTATCACCCCGACCTGCCTGTATTGCTGAAAAAAGTCCGGCTGGCCCGGCTCCAATTATTATAATATCTGCATCCATATCATTACCTCTTTTCCTAAACATTATATTTTAAGCTCTGCAGCTGTAGTATCAGCTAATTTAAATTTTTTCTTCTTGATGTATATTATAACAGAGATTTTTTAATAATTGTGTACAAAATCTTGTAATTCATCCCCGCCCTTAAAAACATAAAGACGAGGCTTTCTTTGCTATAATTCTGTAATAAGAAGTATTTAGAAAAAAATTAGATAATTTTTACTGATTCAAATTCAATTTTAAGTTTTGCATTTTTGTTTTTCTCATATACTGCAGCAGTTTTAAATAATTTTGCTCTGGAGAATTTGCGCAGCCTTTTATCATTCTGATTTAATGCAGGTGAATATCCGTAAAAGCTTAAAATATATCTTACCATGCGTCCAACAATGGTTCTATTATAGTTATTAGATAAAGGAAAGTCATTAGTATCAGCAAAGTTATCCTCAAGCTTAAATGCAGTTCCTGAAAGAGCAGGCAACCCGATATTAGAAAAAATTATCATTTCAGCAACATTTTCTGATAAAGAAAGAAATTCAAAAATTTTTCTGGCGTCTTGATTGTACTCAAGATCATTACTAACTCTCGACTTTTCAATAAATTCATCAAAATTCATATTATTACCCCCTTGAATTATTCAGTATGTAATTATTGTATATTAAAATATAGTATGTTGTCAAATTATATTTTATAATTTATATAAAATTAAAAAAATCTTCCAAAACATATTTTGAATTAGTGGATTGAGCAGCCAATATTAAATTAAATTTGAATTTCTGTAATTATACAAATTATAGATTTTATTGATAGAAAACCAGATGGGTTTACCCTGTGAAGAGTCAATTATATCAATCTGTTATAATATTGATAGTTTAACTTTGAAAGTATATAATAAGAGTGTAGTATTTAATAAAAGTGCCAGGAACAGTGTGATAGAGTGAAAGTCTGCTTGCTAACCTCGTGGGCTTGCCCCAAGG
>CAZLIW010000180.1:0-4550 GCA_964559325.1 uncultured Halanaerobium sp.
TATGATGAAAAAAGGACAGTATCTAATAACTTTTCTTCATCCTGCTTCACCTGGAAATCATGATATGGTAAAAGAAATTGCTGAAAAAGGAATAATTAGTTTAACACTTGACAGTATTCCTAGAATTTCTAAAGCACAGGCAATGGATACACTGACTTCTATGAGTACTGTAGCAGGATATAAGGGTGTATTAATGGCTTCAGATATTCTGCCTAAATTTATGCCGATGATTACTACCGGAGTTGGAATGATAAAACCTGCAAATGCACTTGTTTTAGGTACTGGTGTTGCAGGACTACAGGCGGTTGCGACTGCAAAAAGATTGGGTGCTGTAGTACATGCTGCTGATATCAGACCGGATGCAGCAGAACAGGCACAGAGTGTTGGTGCTAAACTTATAGAACTTGACATTCCAGCTGAAGCAGCAGTTGGAGAAGGTGGATATGCTAAAAAACTGCCTGATAAATGGTTAAAACATGAAAGAGAAGTTATTGCTGATGATGTTGAGAAATTTGATCTTATTGTTTTAACTGCTTTAATTCCAGGCAAAGTGGCTCCTGTTGTTATAACAGAAGAAATGGTTAAATCACTTAAGCCGGGTTCTGTAATTGTTGATATTGCAATTGACCAGGGTGGAAACTGTGAAATCACCGAACCAGGCGAAATAGTTGAGAAACATGGAGTAACAATTATTGGAACTAAAAATATACCTGGAATGCTGCCGAAGAGTTCAACCTGGATGTTCTCAAAGAATATTTATAAGTTTATTTCTTACATAATTGAAAATGCTGAAATTGATATTAATAGTGATGATGAAATAATTTCTTCTACTCTGGTAACAGATGGTAAGAAAGTAGTTCATAAAGGTGCACTTGAAGCGATGAACAAATAAGGAGGACTGCTAATGAATTTTTTCTTGATGCTGATCCTATTTGTTATCTCAATGCTGGTAGGATACAAGCTGATTAGCAATGTTCCAAGTTTACTGCATACTCCACTTATGTCAGGAATGAATGCATTATCTGGAGTAACTATATTAGCCTCTTTAGTGACAACAGCGGCCGCTGTTGTCACTGGCTATAAAATCCTTGGATTTTTTGCTATTATGCTGGCTACCATTAATATTGTAAGCGGTTTTATGGTAACAAATAGAATGTTGAAAATGTTTCAGAAAGATAAGTAATTCTATTATTGGAGTTGATGGCGATTAATATGTTAACAGGTTATAGTATTGTTGGATTTTTGTTGACACTTGGTATAATCTGGGGAATAAAACTGATGAGTTCTCCTAAAACCGCTGTACAAGGTAATATGATTGGTGCTGTATCTATGCTGGGTGCAGTTATTTTAACATTAACATATAATAATATATTGAATAATATGCTCCTCTGGTCAGCTATATTGGTTGGTGGGGCTGTTGGTTTGTATATGGCTAAAAAAGTAGAAATGATTCAGATGCCGCAGATGGTTGCACTTCTTAATGGTTTTGGAGGAGGAGCATCTGCTCTTGTTGCATCAATTATGCTGTTTAGTGATTTTAATCAGCTCAGCACTTCCAGCCGTTTTACTTCAGGACTGGCATTAATGGTAGGAGCAGTAACATTAAGCGGGAGTTTAATTGCCGCTGCCAAATTGGACAGGAGAATGTAGCAGAAACCTGTAGTTTTAAAGGTACACAGTTTCTGGAATATTCTCTGTCTTTTGATAACAGCTGTTTCTATACTTTTAATAACATTTAAATATACTACTCAGGCTGAGGCTAATCTATATATATTTGTTATTTTGGTTTTATCATTATTATTTGGTACTATCTTTGCCATCAGGGTTGGTGGAGCAGATATGCCGATTACTATTTCTCTTTTAAATTCTATGTCGGGACTTGCGGCTTCAATAGCCGGATTTGCAATTTATAATACACTGCTTGTAGTTGTGGGGGCAGTGGTCGGGGCATCTGGTTTAATATTAACTCAGATTATGTGTAAGGCAATGAACCGCAGTCTATTTGAAGTTTTAGCAGGTAATGCGGAAAATAACAAAAAGAAAGATAAATTTATTTCTGAAGTTGAAGATACAAAAATTTCAGAGAAGACATCTACAGATAAAGTTGTAGAAAATGAAGAAGCTGAAGAAGATAATATATATACAAAAGTTAAAAATGCAGAGAATGTAATAATAGTACCTGGATATGGGATGGCATTGGCTCAGGCCCAGTCAAAGGTAAAAGAGCTGCATGATAAATTGGAAGCAGAAGGCAAAGAAATAAACTTTGCCATACATCCGGTAGCAGGAAGAATGCCGGGCCATATGAATGTGCTTTTAGCAGAAGTTGATGTATCATATGATAAACTGCTGGAATTAGAGCAGGCAAATCCAATGTTTCCGGATACTGATCTGGTAATAGTAGTGGGGGCAAATGATGTGATCAATCCGGCGGCAAAGACAGCAGAAGGAACACCGATCTATGGGATGCCTATTTTAAATGTGGATGAAGCAGATGATGTTTTAATTATGAATCTTGACAAAAAACCCGGTTATGCCGGTGTAGATAATTCACTTTATGAAGCAGAAAATACTGAGATGATTCTTGGTGATGCAAAAGAATCTCTGACAAAACTTCTATCTGAGCTGAACAAGAAAGAAAAAGATAGTAAAATACAGACAAAAAGCAGTGAAGATGATGGATCTCAAAAGACAGCAGACATTATTGCTGGTGCAGAGAATGTAATAATAGTACCTGGATATGGGATGGCATTAGCTCAGGCCCAGTCAAAGGTAAAAGAGCTGCATGATAAACTGGAAGCAGAAGGCAAAGAAATAAACTTTGCCATACATCCGGTAGCAGGAAGAATGCCGGGCCATATGAATGTGCTTTTAGCAGAAGTTGATGTATCATATGATAAACTGCTGGAATTAGAGCAGGCAAATCCAATGTTTCCGGATACTGATCTGGTAATAGTAGTGGGGGCAAATGATGTGATCAATCCGGCGGCAAAGACAGCAGAAGGAACACCGATCTATGGCATGCCTATTTTAAATGTGGATGAAGCAGAAAATATTATTATCTGTGATATGGATACAAAGCCAGGTTATGCTGGGGTTGAAAACTCACTTTACAAAAGTGAAAAAGTAAAACTACTTCTTGGAGATGCAAAAGATAGTCTGCAGGATATATTGAATGAAACTCAATAAGAACAAATATTTAGCCTCCATTTACTTTGGAGGCTTTATTATTTTCAATAATAAGTGCAAATTGATAGAAAATAATAATTAATTAAAATATTTGACAAATTAGAAATAGTATAATAAAATAATAACTGGTAATACCATATTACCACATACCAATAACAAAGAAAGGAGGATTTAGTGCTAAAGTTTTAAAATAGTCTATTTGTTGTAATTCTTGTCTGTTATTTATTTTATATTAATATTTTAATCTTAAGTACATTATCAAATTAAAATGGTAGAACGTTTTCTGAGGAGATGAAAAAATGAAAACACAATATTTAATTTTTATTTTTGCTTATTTGATAGGTATTTCTCTTTATGGTGTATATTTGAACAAAAAATATATTACAGATAGTGATAGTTTTGTTAGAGCAGGTCGTTCTCTTCCATTTCCAGTTTTAGTTGGTACTTTACTGGCAACATGGATGGGAAGTGGTATGATTACAGGGACTGCAAATTTTATTTATGAGCGGGGACCAATAGCCGGTATGATTCATTTAATTGGCGAACCTGTTGGATTATTATTAATAGCTTTATTTTTGGCTAAAAGAATTCGTGAAAAGGTTAACTATACTTTACCAGAATTGATTGAAAAGAAATACGGAGTTTTGGCTAAAGTTCTTGTAGCAGTATGTATAATACTTGCATATGTTGGAATAGTATCCTATCAATTTAAAGCTGGTGGCTATATATTAAATATTGTTACCGGTATGAGTGTACAGGCGGGTACTCTTATCAGTGCTGCTGTTATAGTATTTCTTGCTATGGTAGGTGGACTGGTTTCAGTAGCGTATACTGATGCAATAGGTACTTTACTGATATTTGGAGCAATTTTAATTGGTCTACCGATAGCAGTAAGTCAGGCTGGAGGTATTTCTGAAGTAATTGCTTCAATACCAGCAGAAAAAACTACAGTTACTGGTGGACTTTCAAATATACAGCTTCTAGGATATATGCTTCCTACAATATTTCTTGTTTTAGGAGAACAAAATCTCTATCAGCGTTTTGGAGCAGCCAAAGATCCAGAAGAAGCAAACAAATCAGGTTTTGGTCTGTTTGGCCTGGCACTGTTATTAGATGTTTTAATAATTGCTATGGTAGTATTAGCAATAGTTTTATATCCAGGACTAGCTAATCCTGACACAGCTTTTTTTCAGGTAGCAATGGGATTACCACTCGTGGTTGGTGGATTGATAATTGCTTGTTCGATAGCTCTGTTTGTTACAACTGCTAATTCTTATTTGCTTTCTGCATCTACAAATATAGTTTATGATTTGTATATTAATTTTTTCAAACCTGATATAACTGATAAGGGTAAATTATTT
>CAZLIW010000181.1:0-4465 GCA_964559325.1 uncultured Halanaerobium sp.
CTATTCTCTGTTTTTGACCACCAGAAAGCTGAGCTGGATAACTATTTTCTTTTTCCATCAGTCCAACTTTATCCAGCAAATCTCTAGCTACTTTTTCTGCTTCACCTTTATCCATATTTTTTAATTTAATCGGGGCCAGAGTTATATTCTCCATAACATTCATATGATTAAAAAGATTAAACTGTTGAAATACCATACCCATTTTTTGACGTAGTTTATTGATATCATGTTGTTTATCATCCATTATTGAAATGCCTTCAAAAATAATATCTCCACCTGAAGGTTCTTCAAGTCTATTAAGACATCTAAGAAGAGTACTTTTCCCGGATCCACTTGGCCCAATTACAACTACAACCTCTCCCTTTTCCACAGTAAGATCAATATCCTTGAGGACATGGAGGTCACCAAATTTTTTGTTTAATTTTTTGATTTCTATCAATCTGTACTCAACCTCCTTTCCAAAAACCCAACCGCTTTAGACAAAGTAAATGTAATTACGAAATATATTAGAGCAGCAACAATTAATGGCTCAAAAGGTTTATAGGTGTTTCCTCTTACGGTGTCTGCATTATACATAAGATCATGAATACCGATAATAGAGACAATAGCTGACTCTTTAATCACAACAATAAATTCATTACCAAGTGCAGGCAGTATATTTTTGAAAGCCTGTGGCAGTATTATTTTTTTCATAGACATTCCATATGGCATACCAAGTGACCTGGCTGCTTCCATCTGTCCTTTGTCAACAGCCTGAATACCTGCTCTAAAAATCTCAGCAACATATGCACCACTATTAATAGACATAGCAATAACACCAGCCATGAAATCTCCTACATTTTGACCAAAAAGTGGGAAATCAGGAAATTCAATGCCAAGCATGGGTAAACCATAATATATAATAAATAATTGTACAAGCAGAGGTGTCCCTCTAATAAATTCAATATAAGCTGATGCAAATGCTTTTAATATTTTATTGCTGGATATTTTAAACATTGCAAGAAAAATACCAATAAATATACCAAACAAAACTGCAAAAAATGCCAGCATTACTGTAATTTGTGTTCCATTAATGAAAAACTTATAATAATCTGTTAAAAATGAAAAATCCATCTAATCCTCCTAACTTTCCACAACAGGAAGTGTATTTGCTGCATCCGGCATCACAAAAATGTCTTCTATATTATGTGACCATTTTTCAACTTCTACCAGTGCCTCTTCCATTGTTTTTACTAAAATAATATCTGTTTTATTAATATATTTTTCTTCAAGATCACTTATTAGTATAAATTTTATGTTTTCTATAGTCTTTGTAATTAAATAACCTGTATATCTAGAAATACTAAATTTTTTGCGCAAAAAATCTTCTCTTAAAAAATTATTTTCGTATTTCTGCATAATTTCTTCGACTTCTGGATGGCCAATTCCCTCCCTACATTCTGCCATAAGTATAACACAGCCATTATTTTTGACTGCAGCTGCTGCATTTACAAGAGCTTTAGAAGCCTGATATAGATTAATATCTTTAGGAAATCCGCCACATGATGCTATCACCAGATCTGCCTTCTTATTAATTTTTATACCAAACATATCAGAAATAATTTTACATCCTTTTTTATGTGCTTTTTTATAATCTCCAGCTACTGCTGCTGCAATACCACCTTTCCCATCCGGTATAACATTAAAGATAAAATCAGGGGAAATCATTTCTGAAGCCTCTTCCATATCCAGATGGACAGGATTATTATCAAAATTACCGCTTCTTACATCATCTTTTATACCACCTTCTTTCCTAGTATTTAAAGAAAGAGAATGGTTTCCCATAATTGTTTCATAACCTGCTATTCCCGGAAGAATAGATTTTCTTCCTCCTGCCCAGCCAGCCATATCATGAAAAACAATTCCGCCTGTTAATATTAATTTATCTGCATTAACAGCAGATTTATTTAAATAAACAGGGGTACCAAAAGATGTTTTTCCTAAAAATTCTAATTCATCTTTATTATAACAGTTGTGATCAGCAAATTTAACTTTTTCTGAAATATTTTTACCCAGAAGCTGGATTATCTCCTCATCTGTATGTGATCTGTGGGAACCGGTTGCCGCCAGAATAGTAATATCTTCAGTTTCAGCTCCACCTGCAGTTATTTCTTCTATAATAAAAGGAAGAAATTCATCAATTTTCTGCCAGGATCTTGTTATATCAGAAATCACAACAGTTACCTTATCATCTTTATTAACAATCTCAGAAAGTTTTTTGCTGCCCTCAGGATTAAAAAGTGCTGATTTTATAATATCTTCCATTGATTTATCCTCATATTTTTTGCAGTTTTCAGCCTGAATAATTTTTTTAATTTTATTTTTCTCAGAGGAAAATATTTTTTCTTTATCACCATATTTTAATTTAATATCCTGCAGCAAAATTATTCAACTCCTATCTGTTCCTGCATAAACTCATCTATTCTATCAAATGCTTTTTCTAATTCTTTTATTTCCAGTGTGCAGGCAGCTCTAATAAACTCACCTTCAGAATCACCAAAATCCCTACCTGGCAGTACAAGTACTGATTTATCCTTCAGGAGTTTTAAAGCGAAATCCTCTGCAGAAAATCCACTCTTTTTAATATTAATATAAAGATAAAAAGCACCCTCAGGTTCTGCAGCAGATAGATATGGATTTTCTTTAACTCTTTTCCAGGCATATTTAACTCTCTCTTTAAAGGTTATTATTATCTCATTTTTTATCTGTTTTTCCTGTCTAAGAGCAGATAAAGCAGCCCGCTGCGAAATAGAAGGAGCAGAATAACATACGCCTTCATTTATATCCTGCATTGTATCCAAAATTTCAGGATGAGCTATAACAAACCCAACCCTCCATCCTGTCATAACAAATATCTTGGAAAAACTATTTAAAATTACTATTCTGTCTTTATGCTGATGAAAATTTATTAAAGAATAAAATTTATTATTATAATCAAATGCCTCATATACTTCATCTGAAAAAATTAATAGATCATATTTTTCTGCCAGCCCAACAATCTGCTTAAGAACCTTTTTATTTTGTATTACTCCGGTAGGATTGTGAGGAGAATTTACCAATATTACCTTAGTTTTATCACTAATTAGCTCTTCAAGCTTTTCTGGATCTATTTGGAAATCATCTTCCATTTTTGTTTCTAAAAAAACTGCTTTGCCACCTGCAAGCTCAACCTGACCTTTATATGGTGTAAAATATGGAGAGGGTATAATTACTTCTTCTCCCGAATTCAAAACTGCAGCCAGGGCCAGAAAAGTCCCATGACAGGCCCCTACAGTCACCATCATTTCATTTAGAGCTATTTCAGCACCATAATTACGCCTGTAATACCGAATGATCTCCTGACGGAGCTCCTTATCACCACGCGGATGAGCATATTTGGTATAGCCAGCTTCTGCATCTCTGGCTGCTTCTTTAATTACAGATTTTTCAGTAATTATATCTGGATTTCCCAAACTTAAATCTATAACATTATCTTTAGATTCTTTTAAATCTGCAGCAGCTGCAATAAACGAATCTGATCTATTTTTATATTCTCCTGCTAAAAATCTATTAACCAATTTAATCACCACTCATATAATATACTTTTAAGAAGTTTCCCCAGTTAAAATCGATGGGGAAACTCTTATATGTTTAAACCTTATTATAAATTAATTTAATAACTCTTCTGTTATATTTTATTAATTACTTTCTGCCATTTTTGTAGCTTCTGCAATAAATTCAGCAATTTTATCTGCTTCTAGAAGTTTATCAAGACTGCTATTAATTTCAGCAAGCAAATCAGGATTCCCCTGCTGAACAGCAATAGCTACTCCATCTTCTTTACCAAAAGAAATGTCTGCGACTTCAAGATCTTCATTTGCATCAGCATAAGCAGTTGCAACAGGTTTAACCAGTACTACACCATCTACTTTATCATTTTTAAGTTCCAGCACAAGATCAGTAATTTTACTTAACAGCTTAGTTTCTGAAGCTTCTATTCTTTCGGTTGCAATTTCTTCCTGTATTGTTGCTTTCTGAGCACCGACCTTTAATCCCTTTAAATCTTCAATAGTTTGATATTCACTACCCTTACCTGCTTTAGTTAAAAACTTCTGCTCTGCCTGATAATATGGCTGTGAAAAATCAACACTTTTAGCTCTTTCCTCAGTTGGAACCATACCTGCTACAATGAAATCAATATTTCCAGCCTGCAGTGCTGCCAGAAGCCCATCAAATTTCATATCCTTTATTTCCAGTTCAACTCCCACATCTTTTGCTATTTCTTTAGCTATTTCAATATCAAAACCAACAATATGATCTTCTCCATCAATCTGTTTGTGAAATTCATATGGTGGATAATCAGCTGCAGTTCCCAAAACTATTTTCCCTTCCTCTTTTATTTTTTCTAATTTTGTCATCTCTTCTTCCTGACTACTGCACCCACTTA
>CAZLIW010000182.1:0-4455 GCA_964559325.1 uncultured Halanaerobium sp.
CATCTTCATAAAATCTAAAATTGACTTTTTCTTGGGCATATATATTCCTCCTGTTAGTTTATTAGACTTTTTTACCAAAACTGATAAAAACGAAAACAGAAAATCTTAAAATTGAACTCCAGGTTTGAGCTGATATCTGCCTAATTTATCACCACCTTAAAAATATATTTAAGTTTATACGTAATTTTAATATTTAAAATTTGTTTAAAAAATATGTTAAAAAGAATATATTGTTTTCTAATTCAATATTTTCAGTTAATTCTTGTCGTTTGTCGACAATCGTCTATAAATATAATTCTATAGTTTTTCAATTATTCCTTTTATTTTTTTGAAAATTTTATATTTTTTAAAATATTTTTCTTTATAAAAATCAGTGAGGCTCCTGACAGAACAAGGATACTTCCCACTGCCTGGAGTGGGGAAAATTTATCTGAAAATAAAACTACTGATAAAATTATAGTTACAATCGGTTCGATCATACTCAAAATCGAAACAAATGTTGCTTTAATTAATTTAACTCCGGCAAAAAAAGCTAAAAATCCTGCTGCAGTAATAAAGGTTATTATGATAATAAAAATCCAGCTTTTGCTTTCAAACTGAAAATGCAGTTTGTCTGTCATTAATCCAATGACAAAAAAAGATATACCGGCAAATAAACTTACAAAAGCAGTTGTCACCATAAGAGAAACTTTTTTTAACATTCGGCTGCCGTATATAGTGTAAATGCCATAACTTACAGCAGCCCCTGCAGCCATTAAAATTCCAGATTTATCTACATTTTCAAACTGTCCTCCCAGTAGTAAGACCAGACCGATAAAAGAGATCACAATAGAAATTATTATTTTTATATTTATCTGTTCACCTTCTATAATAAAAGATAGAACTGCAACAATTATTGGATATGTATAAAAAATCAGTACTGCCAGTGAAGGTGATATTATTTTAACTGCTGTAAAATACAGCATGCTGAATAAAGTATATATTATTCCACCCTGTATAAATAAGAGCAGTATATTTTTGAAATCCAGATTTATTTTCTCTTTTCTGAAAAAAATAAATATAAATAGAATTAAAGAAGCAAGTAAAAATCGGCTGAAGAGCAGTGTGAACACCTCTACTCCTCCATTATAGGCAAATATTGCCATTATCGGCACAACACCAAAACCGGATGCAGAAAAAAGTGCATATAAAACTCCTTTATAGTAATCACTCAAAAGAAACCACTCATTTCTTTTTTTATTTTACTGCATATCCAGAAATATTTATTATGTCGTTTGTCGACTGTATTATATTATATATATTCTGATTATTCAATAAGATTCCTGCATATTTTTCAAATTCTTTATTTCACAAAGATTAAATAAAGAACAGCCCCAGAATATCAGGCATCAGGGGCTGTTGATTTTATTGAAAATATTATTTTTTTATAATGCTTAAATAATCTCTTTTTAAAGCTTTATTTGTTATTTTTTTTACTTAATCCCTGAGTTCTTCCAGCCTCAGGATAAATTTTTCTTTCTTCTGTCGGTATTCTTCCAGCTTTTTCTTTTCCGCTTCTACAAGATGTTCGGGAGCTTTATTTACAAAACCTTCATTATTCAGTTTACCCTTAGCTCTATTAATTTCAAATTCAACATCTTCAATCTCTTTTTCCAGTCTTTTAAGTTCTTTATCTAAATCTATCATTCCTTTTAAAGGAAGTATTACTTCAACTTCATTAACTATTGAGGTAGAAACTTTATCCGGTTTATCTATATTTTCTCCCCCAACAGTAAGATCTTTTATTCGGGCCAGATTCTCAATATATTCTCTTCCCTCTTCCAGGATTTCGACTTTTTTACTTTCTGCAGACAGAACTGCTTCTATTCTTTTCCCAGGATTAACCTTCATTTCATTTCTTATATTTCTAATCGATTTAATAACATTCATTATAAGTTCCATTTTTTCCTCAGAAACTTCATCTGCATCAGATTCTGTTTTTTCAGGCCAGTCAGAGTTCATTATACTGCCTTCAGTTCCCGGAAGTTTCTGCCATATCTCTTCAGTAATAAAAGGCATTACAGGGTGAAGCAAACACAGGATTTTTTCCAGAATAGTTAAACCATAATATTGTGCAGTCAACTTTGCAGTCGGATCCTGATCCTGATAGAGTCTAGCTTTAATCAGTTCAATATACCAGTCACAAAATTCATTCCAAATAAAGTCATATAGACTGCCTGCCATTTCTCCAAAATTATAATCTTCTAAAGCTTCATCTATCTCAGCAGAAACTGTGTTTAATCTACTCTCAATCCAGCGGTCTGCCAGTGTAGGTTTTAAATCTTTTTCTTCTACATCATTTAGTTCAAAATCTTCCATATTCATTAAAATAAATCTGGATGCATTCCAAATCTTATTGGCAAAATTACGGCTTGCTTCCAGTCTTTCTTCTCTAAAACGCATATCATTACCCGGAGTATTACCGGTAATTAAAGTAAATCTTAAAGCATCAGCACCATATTTTTCTACAATTTCCAGTGGATCAATACCATTACCAAGTGATTTACTCATCTTCCTGCCCTGTGAATCTCTAATAAGACCGTGTATATAAACATCAGCAAAAGGCTCTTCATCCATAAACTCAAGACCCATAAAAATCATTCTTGCCACCCAGAAGAAAATAATATCTCTTCCTGTTACCAGAACATCTGTTGGATAAAAACTACTCAAATCATCAGTATCCTCGGGCCAGCCAAGTGTGGAAAAGGGCCAGAGTGCTGAAGAAAACCATGTATCAAGCACATCTTCATCCTGCTTTAAATTACTGCTCTGACAGGATGGACATTCATCCGGTTCTTCTCTAGCTACAATTACTTCTCCACAGTCTTTACAGTACCAGACAGGAATTCTGTGACCCCACCAGAGCTGACGAGAAATACACCAGTCTCTAATATTTTCCATCCAGTTCATATAAACTTTGCTAAATCTCTCAGGAACAAACTTAATTGTACCATCTTTAACAGCTTGAATAGCTGGTTCTGCAAGTGGTTTCATTTTTACAAACCACTGTTTAGAAACAAGTGGCTCAATTACAGTATCACAGCGGTAGCATTCCCCTACATTGTGTACATGTTCTTCTGTTTTTATGAGCAAACCCAGTTCTGTCAGATCTTCAACAACTTTTTTGCGGCAATCATAGCGGTCAAGACCAGCATATCTGCCGGCAGCTTCTGACATATTTGCATCTTCATCAATTACTTTAATAATTTCCAGGTCATGACGTCTGCCTATTTCGAAATCATTGGGATCATGAGCAGGTGTTACTTTAACCATACCTGTTCCAAATTCACTATCTACATATTCATCTGCAATTATTTCTATTTCTCTATCCATCAGTGGGAGGATAACTTTTTCTCCAATAAGATCTTTATATCTCTCATCAGAAGGATGTACGGCAATAGCTGTATCTCCCAGCATTGTCTCTGGCCTTGTGGTAGCAACAGTTATAAATCCTTCTCTATCTTTATATGGATATTTAATATGGTAAAATTTACCTTCTTTTTCTTCATGTTCAACTTCAATATCTGAGAGTGTAGTGTGACAGCTTGGACACCAGTTTACTATATAATCTCCCTGATAAATCAATTCTTTTTCATATAATTTTATAAATACTTCTTTAACAGCTTCAGAACAGCCCTCATCCATTGTAAATCTTTCTCTGCTCCAGTCACATGATGAACCAAGTTTTTTAAGCTGATTTGTTATTCTATCTCCATATTCTGCTTTCCACTCCCATGCCTTTTCTAAAAATCCCTCTCTGCCGACCTCATCTTTCTCGATACCTTCACTCTGCAGTTTATCTACAACTTTTACTTCAGTAGCTATACTGGCATGATCTGTTCCGGGCAGCCACAGAGAACGATAACCATGCATTCTCTTCCAGCGGGTTAAAATATCCTGCAGTGTATTGTCCAGTGCATGACCCATATGAAGCTGTCCGGTAATATTTGGGGGAGGCATAACTATACTAAAAGTATCCATTTCTCCCTCAGGATCTTCTACCGGTGCAAAATAATTCTTTTCCAGCCAGTAATTATACCACTTATCTTCAGCTTTAGCTGGATCATATGTTTTTTCTAAATTTTCCATTTCCCTACCTCCTAAAAAATATTAAAATTAAAAAAACCCCTTCATCCATTTAAGGACGAAAGAGTATTTTCGCGTTACCACCTTAATTCTGCCGGCAAAACACTGAACCTGACAGCTCTCTTTTTGTTAACGATAAATTATTTTTACCGAATTACACTACTTATTTTATGTAATCAACTCAGAGGCGACATTCATTTATTTACCCGGCAGAATCTTTCAGCCAACGAATTCTGCTCTCTTTTGGGTAAGCTAAAACTACTCCTCCCCATCACAGTCTTTGCTATTATATTTTAGTATTGTTTTTATAATACAGTATTCGTGGATTAA